>NZ_JBEZYF010000006.1:0-229682 GCF_040638415.1 Kribbella sp. NPDC026596
CCAGAAACAGACAACTGAGTCGCGGTGTGCCCTCCGATCCCCTGTGCTTCGGAGGGCGCACCGCGACTCCGGGTGAGCGGGCCCCGTGCCGGCCGGCGTTGTTCGGGCCCCGAGCCCCGGACACCGCGCGGCCACTTTCGGCGGACCACCTCTTGCCGCCGAAGTCACCATCTCTTGTACGTTTGGTAGCCGATCAACCACCGACAGTGAGGACCCTAGTAGGGCTCTTCACTCAGTGTCGATAGTCGTGAGCTACAGCAGCCTCTCGATCTCGTTGCAACTAGCAACGATCGAAACAGGCCGGAAGTGACGGGCGGTCTTTTCGGATTATTCCGGCACAATTCCAGCGATCGTTTGTCTGATTCGCTGGGCCGAATGATCAGTGTTTTTCCAGGTCGAACGGGCGGACCAGTTCGCGCAGCACCCGGGCGATCTTCGCCTGGTCGCGCTCGCTGATCGTGCCGAGCAGTTTGCGCTCGTGCGCGAGCAGATCGGCCATCGCGGCGTCGACGGCATCGCGGCCGGTGGTGGTCAGTTGCACGAGCACGCCGCGGCGGTCGGCCGGATCCGGCAGGCGCTCGACCAGACCGCGCGCGGTCAGCCGGTCGACCCGGTTCGTCATCGTGCCGGAGGTGACGAGGGTTTCCTTCAGCAGTTTGCCGGGGGAGAGTTGGTACGGCGCGCCGGCCCGGCGCAGCGCCGCGAGTACGTCGAACTCCCAGGACTCCAGGCCGTGCGTCTCGAATGCCTGGCTGCGAGCGCGATCCAGGTGCCGCGCCAGCCGGCTGACCCGCGACAGCACCTCCATCGGCGCCACGTCGAGGTCCGGGCGCTCCCGGCGCCAGGCCTCGAGCAGCCGGTCGACCTCGTCTTCCATGGTTCGAGACTACGTCATCAAGACTCTTGACATCAAGACAAGTCGGAGGACTAGAGTATCTCGATGTCAAGATAAATGCGTCAGAGAGGTGCTCACCATGCGCACGTCACCAGTGTGGAGTCCGGAGCAGTACGGTACGTACGCCGACGAGCGCGGCCGCCCGTACGCCGATCTGGTCGGCCGGGTCCGGGCCGCGGACGTCCGTACGGTCGTCGACCTCGGCTGTGGTCCCGGTGGGCTGACCGTGACACTGCGGGAGGTGTGGCCGGAGGCAACCATCGTCGGCGTCGACAACTCGCCGCAGATGCTCGAGGCGGCGCAGCGGTTCGCGGACGAACGGCTGAGCTTCGAGCTCGGCGACGTTCGGGAATGGGCGGTCGAGCCTGGCTCGGTGGATGTGATCGTCACCAACGCGACCCTGCAGTGGGTCCCCGAGCAACTGGATCTGCTGCCCGGCTTCGTCCGCGCGCTGCGTCCGGGCGGCTGGCTGGCGATCCAGATCCCCGGCAACGGCAACGCCCCGTCGCACGCGATCCTGCGCGAGCTCGCCAACACCGATCCCTATGCGGAGTTCGCGAAGGACTCGTCGCTTCGGCCCGACGTCCCGGGCCCGGCCGAGTACGTCGATGCGCTCAGCGCCGAGGGGTGCGTGGTCGACGCGTGGGAGACGACGTACTTCCATCTGCTGTCCGGCGACAACGCCGTACTGGAATGGGTGAAGGGGACCGGGGCTCGGCCGGTGCTGCAGACGTTGCCGGACGAGCTGCGGGTTCGGTTCGAGGCGGAGTACGGCGCTCGGCTGGCCGAGGCGTACCCGCAACGGGACTACGGGACGCTGCTGCCGTTCCGCCGGATCTTCGCCGTCGCGCATAAGAAGGGGTGACGATGCGACTCGATCATGTGCAGGTGTCGTGTCCCCCGGGCGGGGAGGATGTGGCGCGAGCGTTCTACCGGGATGCGCTCGGGATGACCGAGGTGGAGAAGCCGGAGCTGCTCAAGGCCCGCGGTGGGTGCTGGTTCAAGCAAGACGCCGCCGAGATTCACATCGGCGTCGAGGTGGACTTCCAGCCGGCGAAGAAGGCTCACCCCGCGCTGGCCGTGGACGACCTGGACGGGCTGGCGGCCAAGCTCGAAGGGCTTGGCTTCCCGGTCACGTGGGACAACGAGACGATCCCGGGCCGCCGGCGGTTTCACACCGCCGACGGCCACGGGAATCGAGTGGAAATCCTCTGAGCGGCTCGCCCGGCCCCCTCAAGCCGGGCGAGCCGTCGGCCTACTCGGTCGCCAGGGCGCCGGCGGGGGCGACCTTGGCGGCTCGCCGCGCGGGCAGCACCGAGGCGAGCAGGCCGGCGACGGCAGCGACGGCCGCGATCACGACGAGCAGCGTGCCGGGTACGGCGTACTCGACGCCGCCGTCGACCGTCTGGCCGCCCATCAGCGCGCTCGTCCCGGTCCAGCCGTAGATCAGGCCGAGCGCGATCCCGAGACCGGCCGCGACCAGTGCCATCAGCAACGATTCGACCGCGAGCATGCCGCGCAGCTGACGCCGGGTCAGCCCCATCGCCCGCAGGAGCGCGTTCTCCCGGGTGCGTTCCAGGACCGACAGGCTGAGCGTGTTGCCGACACCGACAAGCGCGATCAGCACCGAGACCCCGAGCAGGCCGACACCGACGATCAGCAGGACATCGAAGATCTTCGTGTAGCTGGTCCGCTCGGCCAGTCCACCGGTGACCCCCAGCTCCTTGATCGAGGGGATCGACTGTTGCACGGAGTCGATCACCTGCGAGCCATCCGCCTTCGGGTCCGACGCCAGCCAGAACCCGGTCACCGCGGCGCTCGGCGAGAGCTTCGCGAGATCGGTGGACGTGACGGTGATCGGGTCGAGTCCGGTCGCCAGCCGGGCCGTCACGGACAGCTTGTGACCGCCGGACACGATCGTCAGCGGAGCGCCCTCCTCCAGGTTCAGCATGCGGAGGGTCTGGTAGTCGAGCAGCGCCGTACCGGGCTTGAGCTGGGCCGCGGTCGCTGGGTTGTGAATGACGGAACCCGCCGCGGCCTGGTCGATGCCGGTCACCGGCAGCTCCTGGCCGTTGGTCTTCACGGTCACCTGGCGAACCGGGACGACCTGCGTGATGCCCTTGATGTCCCGCAGTTGCTGCTCGGCACCGGACGGCATCTTCTCGTTGTACGCGTTGACCATCAGGTCGACCGGATACTGCCCGTCCATCGACACGTCGAACGTCTTGCGCACCGACGCGATCCCGACGCAGGTCAGGCTGATCAGCGTCACGCCGATCAACAGGGCCGACGTGGTGGCCGCCGTACGCTTCGGGTTGCGGATCGCGTTGGCGACCGCGATCCGGGCCGGTACGCCGCCACCGCGAGCCGGCAGCGCGCCGATCAAGCGGATGAGCGCGGGCACGAGCAGCGACCCGATCGCCAGGATGCCGAGGAACGACACCGCACCACCGGCGACACCGACCAGAACCTGGTGGCCCGAGGCGCCGGCCGCCAGCAGCAGCCCGCCGCCGGCGAGCAACAGGATGCCGAGGATCAACCGCAGTACGCCGGCCTTCGAAGCGGCCGCCGGAGCGGCTTCGGGACGAAGGGCGGCCAGTGGCGCGACCTTGGTCGCCCGGCGAGCCGGTACGACGGCCGCCATGATCGTCGCCACCGTCCCGAGCAGGAGCGGCACGAACACCGACAAGAGGTCGAGGTGCAGCGCGACCGGCGGGATACCCCAGTCGAACTCGCGGGACAGCGCCAGCGCCAGTGCGGACAGCGCGACGCCGAAGACGACCCCGATCGCGGACGCGATCACGCCGACCACCGTCGCCTCCGCGAGTACGGAGGAGAACACCTGGCGGCGGGACGCGCCTACGCACCGCAGCAACGCCATCTCGCGAGTGCGCTGGGCGATCACGATCGTGAAGGTGTTGCCGATCACCAGGCAGGCGACGAACAGCGCGATCACGGCGAACATGCCGAACACCCCGCCGAGGACGTCGATGCCGTTCGTGTAGCCCTCCACCTCGTGCTGGATCCAGGCGTCACCGGTGTAGACCTTCAGGTCCCTCGAGACGGCACTCTGGACGGCGGCCGCCATCGCCTGCTGGTCGACGCCGGGCTTGGCCGCGACCGCGAGCGCCCGGACGAACGCGTCCGGTTCGAGGACCTTCACCGCGGCCGGGGTGGCCACGGCGGACGCCGTACCGACGGACTTGGCGTCGTCCAGCAGGCCGGTGATGGTGACGTCCCACGACTTGTTGTTGTACGAGCTGATCCGCAGCGTCTGACCGACCGAGAGCTTGTGCTTGGCGGCGAGCTTGGCCGGGATGGCGATCTCGTTCGTTGCGGTGGGCAACCGTCCGGACGACGTACCCGGTCCGGCGATGTGGGTGGTGTCGTAGAGCGAGTCGATCTGCAAACTGGTCGGGCGGACCAGGCCTGGGAACGACACCTCCATGAACGCCGTGGTCATCGTCACCGCGGACGCGGCCTGCGGAAGCTTGCTGACGCTGGCGATGTCGGACGGCGTGATCTCGCCTTTCTCGGGGTACGCGAGCGCGTCGACGCCGCGGTACCGGGCGCCGATCGTCTCGTCGATACCGTGCGACGCGGACGCGTGCGCGGTCATCGCCAGGGTGCCGAAACCGACACCGAGGATGATCGCCAGGCAGGCGGCGATCAGGCGGCCCAGGTGGGCGCGCAGCGAGGAGAGGATGGAGCGTCGCACCTCAGGCCCCCAGCTGCCGCAGTGCGTCGAGCACGGTCTCCGGGGTGGGCTCGCGCAGTTCGCCGGCCAGCTTGCCGTCGGCGAGCATCACGACGCGGTCGGCGTACGACGCCGCCAGCGGATCGTGGGTCACCATGACCACCGTCTGGCCGAACTCGCGGACCGACCGGCGCAGGAACCCGAGCACCTCGGCCCCGGACCGGGAGTCAAGGTTGCCGGTCGGCTCGTCGGCGAACACGACCTCGGGCCGGCCGACGAGTGCACGCGCGACGGCGACCCGCTGCTGCTGACCGCCGGACAGCTCCGACGGGCGGTGCGTGAGCCGGTCCTGCAGCCCGAGTACGTCGATCAGCGCGCTCAGCCACTGCTGGTCGGGTTTGCGGTTGCCGAGCTCGAGCGGCAGCAGGATGTTGTCCTTCGCGGACAGCATCGGCAGCAGGTTGAACGCCTGGAACACGAACCCGACCCGGTCCCGCCGGATCTTGGTCAGCTCGGCGTCCGGCAGCCGGGTCAGCAGGGTCTCGCCGAGCAGCACCTGACCGCCGGTCGGGGTGTCCAGCCCGGCCAGGCAGTGCATCAGCGTCGACTTGCCCGAACCGGACGGCCCCATGATCGCGGTGAACTGGCCGACCCCGAAGTCGACCGACACCCCGTCGAGCGCGGCGACCGCGGTGTCGCCCTGTCCGTACACCTTGCGCAGGTCGTGCGCCCGGATCGCGGTTCGCGGCGTACCGTCCTGCGGCAGCCGCCCTGCCGCCAGCTCACCGGTCTGCAAGCTCATGTCACTCCTTGGTTCAACGTGATGTTGTCCAAGAAGTTAGTGATCCGCCCGCCTGGTTTCGTCGGACCAGAGTGGGGACTGCGGGTCCTACCTGGGTATTACTTGGTCGGCCTGACCAGCCCGGTCTCGTACCCCAGGACGACGAGCGCGACCCGGTCGCGCAGACCCGTCTTGGCCAGGATCCGGCCGATGTGGGTCTTGACCGTTGCCTCTGACAACGTGAACAGCCTGGCGATCTCGGTGTTCGACAGGCCGCGGGCCACCTCGACCAGGACCTCGCGTTCCCGGGCGGTCAGATCGGCCAGGTCGGGGCGCTCGGTCTCGGCGTCGGGCAGTGCGCCGGCGAAGTGCTCCAGCAGACGCTTCGTCGTACTCGGGGACACCACCGCGTCTCCGGAGTACACCTGCCGGATCGCGGACAGTAGGTCGGCCGGCGGCGTGTTCTTGAGCAGGAAGCCGGCCGCACCGGCCTTGATCGCGGCGAACGCGTACTCGTCCAGGTCGAACGTGGTGAGCACGATCACCTTCGGTGCCTGCGGCAACGACTGCAGCCGTCGGGTGGCCTCCACGCCGTCCAGGCGGGGCATCCGGACGTCCATCAGTACGACGTCGCAGGCCGTCACCTGGATCTTCTCGATCGCCTCGCCACCGTCGCCGGCCTGGCCGACCACCCGCATGTCGGCCTGGGAGTCCACCAGCATCGTGAATCCGGCCCTGACCAGCTCCTGGTCGTCCACCAGGAAGACCCTGATCACGTCGGTCTCTCTCACTGCTGTCCTCCAGTCGGAAGGTTGTACGGGAGCTTGGCGATCACCTCGTAACCGCCGCCCGCCTTCGGTCCGGCGCTCACCGTACCGCCGGAGATCGAGGCGCGTTGCCGCATCCCGACCAGTCCGTGACCCGGGTCCGAGCTCGGCGCGACCCCACCACCCCGGCCGTCATCGGTGACCACCACGGTCAGCATCTCGCGGCCGAAGTCCAGGTTCACGCACGTGCGCGCTCCCGGCCCGGCGTGTTTCAGTGTGTTGGTCAGACCCTCCTGCACGATCCGGTACGCCGTCAGTCCGAGCAGCGCCGGCAGATCCCGGGGCTCGCCGGTGACCTCGTAGTCGACGGTCAGCCCGGCGTCGCGGACGTTGTCGATCAGCTCCGGCAAGCTTGAGACACCGGGTTGCGGGCGCGGCTGGTTCGGGTCGAGCTCGGGTTGCTCGTCCTGTTTGAGCAGGCCGAGCATCTTGCGCATCTCGGTCAGGCTCGCGCGGCCGGTGTCGCCAATGGTGGCCAGGGCCTTCTTCGCCTGCTCCGGCGACTGGTCCGCGGCGTACAGGCCGCCGTCGGCCTGGACGATCATGATCGACAGGCCGTGCGCGACCACGTCGTGGATCTCGCGGGCGATCCTGGTCCGCTCGTTACTCACGGCCAGCTTGGCCTCACGGTCGCGATCACGTTCCAGCTGGTCCGCGCGTTCCTCGAGCTGAGCGACGTACAGGCCGCGGGTACGGCGGCGCTCACCGAGGGCCCAGACCCCGAAGACGAGGGCGCCGAGGGCGACCATCATCGTGATCTGCTGTTTCCAGTCGCCGCCGTTGTAGTAGCGCGCGGTCGCCATCAGGACGCCCAGGCCGCCGATGCCGAGGGCGATCCGGCTGAGCGGCACGGCGCCGTACACGGAGATGGCGTAGAGGGCGACCAGCAGGCCGACGTTGCCGGCCATCAGGTCGACGCCGGCCAGCCATTGCAGAACGGCCAGTGCCGAGACGCCGAAGAAGACCAGTTCGGGGTGGGTGCGGCGCCAGATCAGCGGGACCAGCATGCCGAACGCGAGGATGCCGCCGAACCCGTTCTGGGCCACCGACAGGAAGCCGAAGATCATGGTCAGCCCGCCCGCGAGCAGCAGGTCGAACGCCTTGCTGCGGGCAGGCACGGGCCGCGCGGTCAGGATCCCCGTCATGCGGGCCAGAGTACGGGGATCGCCCAGGTCAGAGGTCATTCCACGGTCGGATGTCGACGTACGACCAGAGGTTGTTACTTGTGCGGTCTGGTGGACAGCGTCGGCTTGGCCTCGAGGCCGGACAGGCCGTTCCAGGCGAGGTTGACCAGGTGCGCGGCGACGTCCTGCTTCTTGGGCTTGCGGGCGTCCAGCCACCACTGGCCGGTGAGCGCGACCATGCCGACCAGCATCTGGGCGTACATCGGCGCGTTCTTCGGATCCAGGCTGCGGCGCTTGAACTCCTCGGCCAGGATGTGCTCGACCCGGGTGCCGACGTCGCTCAGAATCGAGATGAACGAGCCCGTCGACGACCCGACCGGCGAGTCGCGGACCAGGATCCGGAAGCCGTCGGAGTTGTTCTCGATGTAGTCCAGCAGCGCGAGCGCCGCCTGCTCGACCAACTCGTGCGCCCGGCCGGCCGTCAGCGCCCCGGTGACACCGTCGAGCAGGGCACGGACCTCGCGGTCCACGACAACGGCGTACAGGCCTTCCTTGCCGCCGAAGTGTTCGTAGACGACCGGCTTGGAGACCTCGGCGCGGTGCGCGATCTCCTCGACGGAGGTCGCCTCGTACCCCTTCTGGGCGAACAGGCCACGGGCGATGGTGATGAGTTGCTCGCGACGCTCGGCACTGGTCATCCGCACTCGGCCGGACCGCCGCGGTTTGGGTTCCGTCACGTCGAGATCACGTCAGCATCATGCCGTACTTCGGTGTTGCGAGCGGATGTTTTACGGTCAGGCCGCTTTCAATGTGCGGGTGGCGGCGTCGGCCCGGCGGGCCTCCAGGCGCTCCCTGACCGGCCAACGGACGTCGCTGACCCAGTTCAACTTCTCGAAGAACCAGATGCAGCGGGCGGACGTGTCGAGCTGTCCCTTGAGTACGCCGTGCCGTGCGCAGGTCGGGTCCGAGTGGTGCAGGTTGTGCCACGACTCACCTTGGCTCAGGATCGCCAGCCACCACACGTTGCCGGACTTGTCCCGGCTCTTGAACGGCCGGTCGCCGATGGTGTGGCAGATCGAGTTGATCGACCAGGTGACGTGGTGCAACAGCGCGATCCGGACCAGGCTGGCCCAGAAGAACGCGGTCAGCGCGCCCCCGATCGACCAGGACCAGAGCCCGCCGATGACCGCCGGGAGGAGCAGGCTGACAACAACCAGGAGCGGGAACATCCGGGACACCCTGACGATGTCCTTGTCCCTCAGCAGGTCCGGCGCGTACTGCCGCTGCGGGGTCTGCTCGGTGTCGAACAGCCAGCCGACGTGCGCGTGCAGAAACCCCTTGGTCAGCGCGCTGAGGCTGGTGCCGTATTTCCACGGGCTGTGCGGGTCGCCGTCACGGTCGGAGAACTTGTGATGCTTACGGTGATCGGCCACCCACCGGATCACCGGGCCCTCGATCGCCAGTGAGCCGGCGATCGCGAGCGCGTACTTCATCGGCCGGTTCGGCTTGAAGGACTTGTGCGTGAACAGCCGGTGGAACCCGATCGAGATGCCGTGTCCGGCGATCGTGTAGAAGACCACCGCGAGTACGACATCGCGCCAGCCGAGGAATCCGCCCCAGGCGATCGGTACGGCCGCGAGCACGGCGAGGAACGGGATGCCGATGAACAACGCCAGCGCGACCTGCTCCCACGGGCGCTTCTGCTCACCCCCGAGCGTTCCGGTGTCGACGTCGAAGTCGTCGGCCTGCTGGGCGCTGGTGGGCGCCTCCGGTGCGGCTACGGCGGGTGGAGTCATCAGGTTTTCCCTCGGGTGGCGGACTGCTTACCTACGCTACCGTAACCTACGGAGGCGTAGGTAAGGAACCCCTCAGCGTGTCGACGACCCCACTCATGGCAAACTGTCCCGGCAACCACGATCCCCCGTGGGGTAATCGGCAGCCCGCGAGACTTTGAATCTCGAAGACCAGGATCGAAACCTGGCGGGGGAGCAACAAGAACCCCCAGGTCAGAGCGTTTCTGACCTAGGGGTTCTGTCATGTACGGACGGTTTGCTAACGCTTTTGCTAACAGGGTCATACTCGGTGGCTTCACTGTCACTCTCCGAAGCGCCCGTCTGATCGTCGCCGTCGACGGCAGCAGCGAAGGTGTTAGCAGCCTGATCCGCGTGCTGGCGGCTGACGTGGGCGTAGACCCGGAGAGTGATCGCGGGGTCGGCGTGGCCGAGGCGTTCCGCAACGACGTGGACCGGCACTCCGGCGATCAGGAGCAGGGTGGCATGGACGTGGCGCAGATCGTGTAGCCGAGCAGGCGGCAGCGGCTGGGCTGGACGGGGCAGCTCTTGCCGTGGGGTCCGTCGTGTACCGGGAATCGCCGGTTCGTTGTATTGCCGAATTAGTACGGCGATCAGGTTCGTGACCGTGTCCGGAGGTACTGGCCGTCCAAGACCGGTCGTGAACACGTAGTCGTCGCCCAGCCAGGCGTCACCCGCGATCTTCTGTTCGGCCTCCTGGCGGGTTTGGTGCTCGCGGAGGACCGTCAGGGTTCGTTTGTCGAGGGAGACGGTGCGCTCGCGACCGCTCTTGGGTGTGCCTTCGAGTCGCTTGCCCGCGACCATGCCCGCCGTGCCTTGAATGCGGATCGTTCCCTTCTCGAAGTCCACGTTTGACCACCGCAGGAACAGCAGTTCGCCTCGACGGGCACCGGAGTACGCCGACAGCCGGAAGAAGGCGAACAGGCGGCCTGCCAGGACGCCGGACGGCAGCTCGCGATCGTCAGCAACAACACCGCCGCATCGGTTCGTGCTTACCTCGCCCGTGTCGGACTGGCCAGGTACGTGCAACACGTCGAGGCCCGCGACCCATCAGACCCAGCCCTGATGAAGCCGCACCCGTACTTGATCGAACGAGCAGCACAGGCACTCGTCACGACTCCGGTCCGCTGCACCCTTATCGGTGACCAGACGACCGACGTCCAAGCTGCCAAGTCCATCGGAGCGGGCAGCGTCGGATACGCCAACAAGCCCGGCAAGGCCGACAGTCTGACCGCAGCCGGTGCCGATGCCGTCGTCGCCCACATCTCCGAACTCACCCAGGCAATCCGCGCCAGCTAGTCGCCGGTGAAGTCAAGCCGTCGATGGTGGGGACGTCCTCGCGCAGGCTCAAGTAGTGCAACGAGCGGAAGCAGGGCGGCCACCGCATCACGAACTTGCGCCTGCTCGGTCTGGCGTGAAAGCAGCCCAAGTTCGGATGCCATCATGACCGCCTGAAGCGAGTTGAAGCGGGTGTCGTCGTACCGGTCGATGCCTGACAACATCGGAAACTTCGTCGGCTCCGTGGCGGCCACATCGCACAGCCCCAGAATGTCGACAGAAGCGTCCAAGTGAGCGATTACCTCGCCCGTGTACTCGCGAACGCGAACGGCGATTCCCATGACTACATCCTGCCCTGTGCGGAGACCAGCACCCGGGGACCCTAGGGTCCTGGTCCGCCGAGATCTGCCAGTCTGTGCCGGTCGACTGTCGTATGCCAGTTGATGCTTGTCGTTCGGTGCCACCTGATGGTTGACACCCTCGTCTAGGAGACCGAGGGTACGGCGCTCGTCCGCTCATGGCCGATGATCGGATGTTCGGTTATCCGTCTCCGGCACTACTACCGTTAACCCATGACAATGACGCCACCGGGGCTTCCCGCAATCGCGGGTGCCCTTTGGGATCTGCGGGATCACGCCTACGACCATCCCGAGCAGTGGACTGGAGTCAGCTCAGAGGACGTGTTCCAAGTCATGGCCCAGATTGTTGAACGCGCGATCGACGCTGAAGTCGACATGGATTGGATCAAGTTCCCGGGTGTGGTCACATCCTCGCTCCTTCGAGGCGACTCCACCGATACCCAGGTGTGACCGACCCGCCCGATCATGCTGCGACTCGTGCATCCACTGTCACAGATCACCTGGCGGACGCCGGCCAACGCACGCACATGCCGCTGTCCGCGCGGTCATGCCGAATTGAGGACGAGTCGTCCGGACCTGATTGGTTGCGGAAGATTCGCAGTCGCCGACGTAGGCGCCCTTACCGGGAGGATGTGCCGTCGGAAGATCCGCTCTTCCGGTGTTTCTGCTCGGCATCAGCCAGGCTCCGCTGCAGCTCGTAGTGGCGCAGTTGGGCGGGCCAGATCCCAGCGATAGTTAGCACTCCGACACAAAGAGAGATCACCAAGCACCACCATGGCGACAGCCAAAGTCCCAAGAGGAGGGCGACCAGGCCGAAGAAAAGTGTCGTCATGACGAATACCCAGTAGGCAAACGCCCAGCTCAAATGTCTACTTGGCCAGGTCCGCCAGGTCGGAGGCTTGATGAGCAGAACCGGAAGCGACGAGGCAATCGACATCACTGCCCAGGTGGCGGCCCAGCCGAGGCCGTAGCGGACGTAGAACATCGCGGGAAACAGCAGTCCGAAAACCAGGCATGAGGCCCAGATCGGCAACCTCCGCCGCGCCTGGACACGGGGGGCTTCGGCTTGGACCCGCCGCCCCGGTTCACCGCGCGATTATGGCATGTCGGCAGGCTGACGCACATACCCATGTGGCGTCTGCCGCCAGAGTGACGGCGAGACTACGGCGAAGGTGCGCGTGCTCAGGACCTGGCCCCGGCGCACGTGCTCGAAGCCGCAGGGACACGTCCGCATCTGCCGCGGTCCGTGCCTTTCAGCTGTCGCAGATCAGCTGGCGGACGAGTGTCGCGCATCAGTCGACGGAGGACAGAGATCTGCCAGTCGCTCTGCCGAATTGGGCTCTTATGGATCAAGGCGCGCCTTCGGCGCGCGGCGCGGCGTGCGCATGCGGCCTCCGGCCGTTCACCGCCGCGCCCGCTGTCGGTGTCTTTCAGTAGAGCCAAGAGCAATGCCTCCGGCGGGGGCCTCACGACTCCGGGATGACGGGTCCGAATCGGCCGGCCATCTCGTGGAGGGCGGGGTGCGTCTTCCCGTCTGCCGCTCAGCCCAGTCAGGACCTATCAGCAGCCGCCAGAGGGGCCAAGATCGTTCGTCCGGTGGGGCGCTCCATCTTGGCCCCTCTGGCGTCTCCTGATCGCGCTACGCGTGGGCTGAACGGCAGACGGGAAGACACCAGGTCGAACTATGTGCGGGCAGCGCACGTCTGCGAACCGGGCACGTGTGCGTCTCGCCCCTATCAGGTCTTGAGGTTCGACCTGGTGAATACGACCATGACCAGTCCGATTGGCCCCAGGACGCCGTACATCGGGTGGTAGATGCCCTTCGCCTTCGCCAGGTACTCCGCAGCGTCGGACCACCTGATGATGCAGAACACGAGCGATGCGAGAACTGCCAAACCAGTCAGCCGCATAGGCCAACCCTGCATAGCTCCGGCGAGAAGACCGAGCACAACCACGACCACCGTCATCGCAGATGCCACAGCGAACGCCCTCCAGAACTTCCGCATGATCGCTGCGCGCGGAGGGAAGATGTGCGACTCGGACGACATGTCCGCATCATAGACGCCGTGGCTCCAGGTCGGCTTTGCTAACGGATTTGCTAACAAACGGTGTGGATCGGGGTGGACGATCAGGCACGAGCTGGGCCGGATCTACGCTCACGCCCGGTACGAGTGAATGCCCCGTGGACCGGTGCGGACGGGTCTGCGGCAACTTTGAATCTCGAAGACCAGGATCGAAACCTGGCGGGGGAGCTAGAACTACCGGGTCTATCCCGCGCGGAGCTACGCGCGCTCCTGCCGTCGCGTGCTACGCACACGACCGCTCGGACCGCAAGCCGAGTAGCACCATCTGGTCTGTCTGTGATCCGCCAGACCAGATGCGCGACACGTGTCCGCCAACTGATGCGCCTATCAGCGGATGATTGCGCTGGGACGAGACGGCGACCTCGCAACCTCCCGCCGCGAACTCGTCGAGCTCTGAAGGGGCCGATGGGCGTCTGGATCGGTCGCGAGAGTCCGCCATAAGGTCTCGACGATTGCGCGTACGCGCAATCGTCGAGAAGGCGAGCGACTCGTGGAGACGGCGCGGTGCCGGGTAGCCGTGGTCTCCGCGTGGAGCGCTGGACCGGATCAGTCGCGCGTACTCGGGGCAACCTTGCGCACCATCACGCAGTTGCCCAGGCCCTTGGGCCGGTCGTAGGTGAAGCCCTCGCGCTCGTACATCGTGCGGGTGCCGTTGTAGAGGAACGACGAGTTCTTCTTCCGGACCCCGCCGGTGTCGTGCGGGTAGCCCTCGACCAGGCCGCCGCCGGCCTGCCCGATCAGCTCGACGGCTCCGCGCAGGGCGATCGCCGCCAGGCCCTGACCGCGAAGGCCGCGCTCGACCAGGATGCAGGTGACCCGGTAGTCGGGCAGTCGCTCGGCAGTGGCCACGTACTCCTTGCGGTGCTGGATGTTGGGCAGCTCCTCGGGTGATCCGTACTCCGCCCAGGCGACGGCCCGGTCGCCGTCGTAGACCAGCGCCGCGTGCGCGATCCCGTCGGCCACCAGACGTTGCTTGAGCGCCCGGTTCCCCTCGGCGGTCTGGCCCTTCTCCGCGCAGTCGGGATGGAAATGCGTGCACCAGCAGCTGGCGAACATGCCCTTGTTCCGCTCGACGAGAGCGGCGAAGTCGTCGAAAGTCTCCGGCGTGAGCGCCTTGATCGTGAAGTCGGACATGCCAGCAACGTACCCCCGATTCCGGACGTTCGGCGTCCGGTAGCTCACGCTGCCAGGGCGGCGTACGCGCCGTCGCGGGCGAGGAGCTCGGCCGGGTGAAACGCACTCATCTGCCGGATTCCACGCGCTCATGCCCTTGAGCGGACGGTTCGTAGCGGCTAGTCGGTTGCGACTTGGATGGCGCTCAGGATGCTTGACAGACTGGCCGGGTCGGCCATCTTCAGGTTTGCGAGGTCGCTGGGCCGGAACCAGCGAAGGTCGTCGTGCTCCTCGGGTGCGGCGTTGACAGGTTCGCCTTCCCAGCGTGTGACGAGGAACGCGTGCTTGTCGAGGGTGGGGTCGCTGATCGTCATCGGGATGGGTACGGGGTGGTGGATGTGGACGCCGAGTTCTTCGAGGCATTCCCGACTGACGGCTTGGTGAGGTAACTCGCCCGACTCGACGTGTCCGCCGACGAGGTCCCAGCAGTCGGGATACCACCGACGCGCTGGGTGGCGATGCACCAGGAGCACGAGACCGTCGCGCACAAGTGCAGCGACTGAGATCGGAATCGGGGCGACCATGGCGACACACTAGGCGCGAACGCACTCTCCTGCCGCCGAGAGGGAGGCGCGGTCATGCCGGTGTGCGGCTGCAGATTTGGTGTCAGGGGTGAGTCAGCGGTGCGCCGGTGCGTACCGAGATGACGACGTCGTGGATTGCGCGGGTGACCGCTGCTGCGTGATCCGGGTCCTCTACCAAGGAAGCGTGGGTTGCCCCTGGCACGACGCGATGGAGGCTGTTGGTGGACAGAGTGACTGTCTCGTTCTGGTCAGCCATCCATCCCTCGGAGTTTCCGCGTTCGGCGGTCAGGACGACCAGTGGCTTCGCATCGAGGGTGCGGAGTGTTCCCGCCTCGGCCGTGGACCGATTCGCGACGCCGTACTCATCGAGCGTCCCGCTCAGTCCCTTCCCGGTGGCGGCGGTGGCGCGGGCATCGTCGCGGTACTCCGGCGGTAGATCGGCGTACGACATGCTGGCCAGAAGCCGGCCGATGCCCAGCCGAGAGGTTGTCGCGAACAACGAAGACACGTGCTTCAAGACGCTGTAAGAACCCGTCTCCGGCGGAGGCGTGGGTTCGTCTTTGGCGGCGGTGGAGTCAATGAGGACGAGACCGGCGACCTCCCCGGGATACCTTGAGGCATACGTCCTCACGTACAACCCGCCAAAGGAATGTCCGGCCAGGACATACGGACCCGGAACCTGTGCACGGTCCAGGAGCGTGTGGAGATCTGTGGCGATCTGCGCACCATCGGGTGGACTTGCAGCCGGATCACTCCAGCCGCGGCCCGCCCGGTCGTAGACGCATACTCGGCTGTCACTGGCCAGAGCCGGAGCGATCAGCCCCATCGACGCCGCCGATCCGCCCGCGCCGGGCTCGAGGATCACAGTCGGACCGCGTGAGCCATAGCATTCCAGGTGGAGTCGGTACGGTCCCACGTCGACGAGTTGCCCGCGCATGGCAACCGCCGGTGCGGTGGACTGACTGATCCTTTCGTACCCCCCGCCCACGGCGAGAAGCGCCAGGATGACCAACACCGGGCACAGCAGCCACGCCCTGGTGCGGCTATGCAGCTCACGCCTAGCGCGGACCCACACCCAGACCACCAAGACCAACACAGCGGGCGGCCAAACCCACCCCAGCGCGTCCACCACAGATTCCGGGGCCATGAGCACCAACGCACCAGACACGGCCATAAAGATCGCGGGCACTACGGCCCAGCGCTGAGGTTGGTCGGTGAACCGCACGGACAGCCCCGCCAAGAGCGCCCACCCGAACGCAAACCCGAACAGCACCATCGCGGTGGAGAAGTTGATATCCACGGTGTCGACTGGCAGGAACGCGAGGATGACCGCCGCTGCGAACCCAGCGGCCAGCGATCCGGCCACGACTATGCCGATCTGCGTACGCGCTGACTCTGGTGCAGGAGCAGCAACCTGCTCGGCGCGCGTCGTCCCAGTCGAACTTCGGTGGGTGATGACAACCACCTCCCCCTTGTCGAGGGCCCCCGCCCTCGTCTTCCAGCATGCGCTCAACGGCGCAGGCGACGGAATAGTCCGACCAGGCCCACGCAATGCCATACGGCACGCGACCGCTGTCCCCGGCCTGGTCCGCCGCTCCAGGCTGCTGCGGGCCGTGCCGATGATGGGCACTGCATTGGGTTGATAGCTCTAGTTGTCCTCAGCCATGGAGGTTCGGCGAGCAGTTCCGCGGTGCAGAGCTAGATGGCCGCCGAGGAAGCCCGCACCCGCCACGACCAGGTTCCCGGCTACGGCAAGCTTTGTGCCGAGGCGGTGCTCGCCGCGCAGACGGGCGACGAGCGAGCCGGCGAAAAGGAACGTTGCAGCGTCCATGCCGAGCCCGTGGACCGCGCCGATCCTGCGTTCAGTGCCTGACAGTTCCGCCCAGTCAGCGGCACCTGCGAGAGCCGTCGGCACGGACGCCAGCAGCCCGAACCCGGCGAGGAGCGTCGCCCCGCGACGCGACTCGGACCCACCGGTGAGGTCGAGAAGAGACGTACCGAGCCAGCAGCCGGCGGTCACGTCGGTCAGCGACGGATGCAACGAATGACCGAGTACGTCGGTGTGCAGCGGGCTGCGCCGTACCCGTTCGATCAGCGGTCCGTAAGCCAGCTCCTGTGCGCGGGCAAGCCGCTCGGAGAGCGGGCTTTCGCCGACCGCGCGAACTGCGCGTTGCGGCAAGGATCTCGACGCCACGCGATCAAGATACGCTGACGGCCATCACCCCTGGAAGCGCCGGCTGACGCTTTGCCGACTACGCCGGTGACAGAAGCGCGGATCTCCGCGATTCCGTGCTTCGCCCACGACTCTAGGCTCCCTTGTCGACAGTACGAGGCATCACGGGCAGAGTGTGCGTCGATGGGGAGTAGGTCGGCTAGGGTTCCACACGTGCTGTGGGACATTTCGTCATTCGGCGTGAAGGGCTGCGGCGCGGCAATCTGTCCTAGGTAGATCGCCAGAGACTCGAGACGGTGGTCGGGTGCGACTCGGATGCGCGCTACGCCCGCGAATCGAGGGAGTTCGGACGCTGCCCGCTCTCTTCGGCGAGTTCCCGTAGCAGTCGCCGCGACACCACAGCACCACGAGCGACGCCGTCAACATCAGCGCCGGTCCGACGGATCCCGATTACCGCCGCTGTCTATCCAAGCTTCTGCGGCGCTCAGGTCAGTGGTGCGGGCCAGGTGTTGGCGGGTAGGAGGTCGCGGAGGCTGGACGTTTGGTGTCTGCCTAGGACTACCTCGGTGTCGAGGTTCGCCGGGTCGATCTGGCGGATGAACTCTCGGCAGCGGCCGCAGGGTGGGACGACGTGGAGGGCGCCCTCCTCGCCTCCGCAGACGGCCACGATCTTGGCGATCTTGTACTCGCGGGCAGTCACCATGCCGCGATGGCCGCATGCTCGGCACAGAATCCCGTACCGCTCGCGGTGTCGATGCAGACACCGACGTACACGTTGCCGGCGTCAGTTATGAGGGCCGACGCCACGTCGCCGAAGACTCGGTCAGCGACATGGTGAGGATGCAGCACGGCTACGGCCGCATCGATGAGGCTGTCGTTATCTCAAGCGATCATGCACGGAACCTAACAACCCGGTCCGGCCGGAGGCGATGGGATTCTCGCCCGGTCGGCTCACTGTGCGCGGAAGTGGTTGGCGGCCTCTTGAACGGCGGTTCTTCTGTTGTGCCAGAAGGTCGCGTCTGCATCGACGGTTGCCTCGTTGCCGCCGATTCGGCCGTCGATCAGTTCGCGGATGATGTCGGCGTGGCCGGCGTGCTGTTGTGTCTCGGCGACCATCCTGATCAACAGGACGCCCAACGTTGTCTCCTGGTGGCCTTCGGCCCAATGCGCTACGTGGCCTGGGCTGTCTAGGTCGAGCTCGGCGACAGTGAGGTCGGAATGAGTGCCGGCCTGCCGGTAGACGTCGGTGATGTAGTCGCTCGATTCGTCGGGTGTGGCCCACATGTCGATCTCGGAGTACGGGTCGTCTCGGAACCAAGACGGGCGCACGATGGGTGGGCGGCCGAACGACTGACCGAGATAGCCGTACTCCAGGCCGGCCAGATGCTTGACCAAGCCGAGCAGGTT
The DNA here is from genome assembly GCF_040638415.1 of Kribbella sp. NPDC026596. Classification (NCBI taxonomy): domain Bacteria; kingdom Bacillati; phylum Actinomycetota; class Actinomycetes; order Propionibacteriales; family Kribbellaceae; genus Kribbella; species Kribbella sp. NPDC026596. Next base: position 18,134 of record NZ_JBEZYF010000006.1, read on the forward strand.
CGTGCCTGTTGGAGTCGCTGGACGGCGGCGGTCGTACTCCGGCAAGCCGTCCAGCTTGGCGAGCATTGCCGCCCGGCTGCCCTGCAGAACTCTCAACAGCTCAGCCTTGAGATCGACCATCACCGGCACCTCCCGACCGGAACCTACCGAACGGAAGGTGCCAACAGACCGCGTGGACGAGCAGCCGCGGCCGTGACGGGATCACGCTCAGGCCGGGGTGAGCAGACGCGGCTGGAGTCATTCCTGACTTTTTGCACGACCTTGGTGAGCTACGCGCGACGTCGTGCGGACCCGGTGCACAAGGTCGCTTGAGTGGCGGTGCAGGCGACGCGGACGGCGTACAGCACTCGCCGAGATCGACGACGAGGCATGCGGTTAGGTGAGGAATTGGCGGATGCGGTCGGACCAGAGCGTGGGCTTTTCGAACTGGCACATGTGGGCGGTGTTGGGGATTACGGCTAGTTGGGTGGTGGGGACGGCGGCGTGGAGGCGGTGGGCTAGTTGGAGGGGAAAGCCCATGTCTTTTTCGCCGTGGAGGATGAGGATGGGGTTGGGGAAGTTGCGGAGGATCTGTTCGGGGTCGCCGGGGCACCAGGGGTGCATGAGGCCTTGGATCGCGCGTTCCTCGGACCAGTCGCCCAGGTCTGGGCCGATGGCTTGGAGGAGTTCGAGATAGGCGGGCGCGAGGTCCAGGTTCCAGACGAAGATCGTGGAGTTGCGGAGGGCGCCGTTCGCGGCGTTCGTACTCCTGCCAGCCGGCTAGGTATTGGGCGCTTTCGGTGCTGCTGTAGGCGGTGGTCGATGCCAGCACCAGGCGGCGGACCTGCTGCGGGTGCTTGTCCACGAAGTGCATCGCGGCGCGGCCGCCGGTGGAGAAGCCGAGGAGGTCCACCTGTCCGAGGCCAAGCTTGTCGATCAGGCGGTGGGTGTCTTGTACGACGTACTCCGGTTGGAGCTCGTCGTCCGGGAGCCCGCGCGTGCTCCGGCCGCAGCCGCGGAAGTCGAAGAGGACGATGTGGTGGTCGCGGGCCAGGGGCTCGAAGCCGGGGAGCAGGTAGCCGTGGCCGACGTCCGGGCCGCCGTGCATCACTACCAGGGAGGGCTTGCCGGTGCGTTGACCGAGCTCATGGACGTACAGGGTGACGTCGCCGACGTCCACGAAACTCTCCATGCGGGCAGCATTCCAGAGCTCACCGACAGTCATGAGAGGGTCGCGAGGTGACCACGACGCCGCCCATCGAGAACGTTCGGGTCCTTCATCGCACGGGGCAGTGGTGTCCCGGCCGCCGGATCGGAGAGGTTGTCGCGTACGACGTACGGATCCTGCCCGAGTATCAGGTGGCTGGACGGCCGACCGTCGATCGCAGCTATCTGTTGCTTGACCAGGGCATCCAGTTGACCAGGCCGGTTGTGTTCGTAGGCCCGGTGGAGGGCTGGTGGTACGTCGACCTGGTCGACGTCGAACGCACCGAGGCTGGACTTGTCGTCCATGACCTCTACGCCGACTTTCTCGTACCGCCCGGTGCTGGTCGCTATCACGTACTGGATCTCGACGACCTTGCTGATGCTCTGAGCAGTGGCGAGATCACAGGTGCCCAGTGCGCCACGGTCCTCAGGAACACCCAACGCTTTGTCGAGCGGCACCTGCGCGGCACCGAGCAAGGCTCGGTCGGTCCTCCGCAGCAGTTCCCGCCGGCGAGCATCGCACCGCTCGAGTCGCTGCCTTCTTTCTTCGAGGGCAGCACCCCAGTCATTCGATGACGCAGAAGACGGTGCCGTCGGGGGCCGCTAGTACGACGAAGTCCGCGTCTGGTGGGTAGGTCCAGTCTTCGACGCGGGTGGCGCCCAGACCGATCAGGCGGTCTACCTCGGAGTCGAGGGTCGAGGTGGTGCGGTCGACCCAGAGGTCGAGGTGCGTACGGTCGGTCTCGTCGAGGTGGAGGCGAGTGGCGGGGCCGCGGCGAGGGATGAGGAAGTCGGGATTGTCCGGGGAGGCGTCGTACCCCAGGGCCTGCTTCCAGAACTCGGCGGCAGGTCCGAGGTCGTTGGTGTTCAGCACGATCGCTCCGAGAGTCAGGCCCATCGCTGTGCTCCTATCCGTCAGTGGGGGATGACGACTATTTGGTGGGGGTCTTCGTAGAGGATTTGGCCGGGGTTGGGGGAGGTGTGGCGGGTGCAGGGGATGGCGTGGGCGGCGAGGATGGTGAGGTAGCCGGGGATTCGGTCGAAGAGGTGGGTGGCGGTGGGTTTGAACCAGGCGGCCGCCAGGAGGTTGTCGGCGTAGACGGTGGGGTCGACGTGCGACGGGTTGGTGTACGTGGCGTCGTACCAGGCGTTGTTCTCGCGGCGGAAGGCTTCTTCCTCAGGAGTCAGGAGGCCGCGGTGCCCGAGCTGGTTGACCAGGCCGAAGATTCCGATGTGGCGGCCGCGGTGGTCGGGGGTGGGGCTCTGGTAACGGATGTACACCTCAGATGAGTACCACGGCGGCGGATCCAACACGGAGAGTGACCGAAGACGCAACGTGAGACCGATCACGGCCGTGGGATCTGGTCAAGGGCGTTCTGATGAGCAAGTAGGCTTGCGCGGGCACTGGTTCGAGTGCCCATGCTGATACTTGTTCGAGAAACTCGCAGGGAACTCGAGGAGAAGACCGCGTGACTTCCCATCGCCCCGCGGCGGTCGTCATCATGGCCGCCGGGCTCGGAACCCGGATGAAATCGGCGACCCCGAAGGTGTTGCACGAGATCGGCGGGCGCAGCCTCGTCGGGCACGCCGTGGTCACCGCCCGGGCACTCGCCCCCGAACACCTCGTCGTCGTGGTCGGCAACGGCCGCGAGCTGGTCGAGGCCCACCTCGCCAGCGTCGATCCGGAGGTGAAGACCGCCGTCCAGGAGCAGCAGCTCGGCACCGGTGACGCGGTCCGGGCCGGGCTGACCGCCGTACCGGTGGACTTCGACGGCTCGGTGATCGTGACGTCCGGAGACGTACCGCTGCTCGAGGCGGAGACGCTGCACGAGCTGATCGCCGAGCACGACAAGCATGGCAACGCGGTCACGGTCCTGACCGCCCGCGTGCCGGACCCGACCGGGTACGGGCGGATCATCGCGGGCGAGGACGGCACGGTCGCCGGGATCGTCGAGCACAAGGACGCGACGCCCGAGCAGCGGGAGATCGACGAGATCAACGCCGGGATCTACGTGTTCGACGCGGCCACGCTGCGCGACGGGCTGAGCCGGCTGACCACCGACAACGCGCAGGGCGAGCTGTACCTGACCGACGTACTGGCGATCGCCCGGAACGACGGCAAGCGAGTCGGCGCGCACGTCACCGAGGACGCGATGCAGACCGAGGGCGTCAACGACCGCGTCCAGCTGGCCACGCTCCGCGCCGAGCTGAACCGCCGTACGCTCGACAAACTGATGCGCGACGGCGTCACGATCGTCGACCCGAACACCACCTGGGTCGACCAGACCGTCCAGCTCGCCCGCGATGTCACCCTGCTGCCGAACACCCAGCTCCACGGCGAAACCACTGTGGAGACCGGCGCCACGATCGGTCCGGACACCACCCTCACGGACGTACAGATCGGCGAGGGCGCGACGATCATCCGCACGCACGGATCCAGCTCGGAAATCGGCCCCGGAGCGTCTGTCGGCCCGTTCGCCTACCTCCGCCCCGGCACCAAGCTGGGCGTGAAGGGCAAGATCGGCACCTTCGTCGAGACCAAGAACTCCACCATCGGCGACGGCGCCAAGGTGCCGCACCTGACGTACGCCGGGGACGCGACGATCGGCGACGGTGCGAACATCGGCGCCGGCACGATCTTCGCGAACTACGACGGGGTCGCGAAGCACCCGACCCACATCGGCAAGCACTCGTTCATCGGCAGCAACTCGGTCATCGTCGCGCCGCGGACGGTCGCCGACGGCGCGTACCTGGCCGCCGGGACCGCGCTGACCGAGGACGTCGGCCCGGGCGAGATCGCGGTGGCCCGGGGCCGGCAGCGCAACATCAAGGGCTGGGTCGCGCGCAAGCGGGCCGGGACCAAGACCGCCAAGGCGGCCGAAGAAGCTCTCGCGGCGGAACAGCCCGCGCAGGGCGACACTGGCGAGACGGCGTAACGGGAGACTGGCCATGAGCGGGATGAAGCGAACCACCGAGAAGAACCTGATGGTGTTCTCCGGCCGGGCTCACCCCGGTCTGGCCGAGGAGGTGGCCGAGCAGCTCGGCGCCGGCCTGGTCCCGACCTCGGCGTACGACTTCGCCAACGGCGAGATCTACGTCCGGTTCGAGGAGTCGGTCCGGGGCAGCGACGCCTTCGTGATCCAGAGCCACACCTCGCCGATCAACGAGTGGATCATGGAGCAGCTGATCATGGTCGACGCGCTGAAGCGGGCGTCGGCCAAGCGGATCACCGTCGTCCTGCCGTTCTACGGGTACGCGCGGCAGGACAAGAAGCACCGTGGTCGCGAGCCGATCTCGGCCCGGCTGATGGCGGACCTGTTCAAGACCGCCGGCGCGAACCGGCTGATCTGTGTCGACCTGCACACGTCGCAGATCCAGGGCTTCTTCGACGGCCCGGTGGACCACCTGATGGCGATGCCGATCCTGAGCGAGTACGTCCGGAACAAGTACGGCGACCAGCAGCTGGCCGTGGTCTCCCCGGACGCCGGCCGGATCAAGGTGGCCGAGCAGTGGTCGGCCCGGCTGAACAACGCGCCGCTGGCCTTCATCCACAAGACCCGCGACATCGAGCGGCCGAACGAGACCATGGCGAACCGGGTCGTCGGTGAGGTCAAGGGCCGGGTCTGCATCCTGGTCGACGACATGATCGACACCGCCGGGACCATCACGAAGGCGGCCGACGCGCTGTACGCCGAAGGCGCCGCCGGCGTGGTGATCGCCGCGACCCACGCGATCCTGTCCGGTCCCGCGGTGGACCGGCTGAAGAACTGCCAGGCCAGCGAGGTGATCGTCACGAACACGCTGCCGATCGCCGAGGACCGCCGGTTCGACAAGCTCACCGAGCTGTCGATCGCGCCGCTGATCAGCCGGGCCATCCGCGAGGTCTTCGAGGACGGCTCGGTGACCAGCCTGTTCGAGGGCCGCGCCTAGACAGCAGGGCGTACGACGTCACGCCGTACGCCCTGACGTGGTCGGTCAGGCGTTGATCCGCCGTCCCGTCAGCTTCCCGGTGACCGTCTCCACCACCTCGGTCGCGCTGCCTGGAGCGAACACGGTGACCCGGTAGGTCGCCGAGATCATGCCGTGCGACAGCGCCCCCCTCAGCTGCACCCGGACCGTCGGCCCAACCGAGTCCGGGCCCTGCTCGCCCGGGAAGCCGCTCCAGAAGGTCGCCCGGAACGACTTGCCCTTACTCGACCAGGTACCGGTGAACGGTGGTCCGGCAGGGCTGATGTCGTGCGACACGAACACGCCGCCGCCGGCGAAGCTCAACACGAGCCGGATCTTGTCGGTCGTACCGTCGTCCTGACGCACGCACATCCAGCTGCCGAGCAGCCCGTTGTCGTTGCCCGCCACCGCAGGCGTGGCCGTCGCCAGCCCAGCGATCGCCACACCACCCGCGGCGATTCCTGCACCCCTCAACGCCTGGCGGCGTCCCACTGCGTTCTCGCCCATTGGATTCCCCTCCCCAGAGATCCGCTGTTCCTTCCAAGCTGCACCCGGCACCATGCGGTGACAACGGCTCGGCCCACCTGACGACGAGGGGTAGCGCGTTGCCTCCTCGCCGTACTAATCGACGGCGGTACGCCGCCACGCGTAGTACGCGATCGCGATACCGCCCGTTGCCATCGGCACCTGGACGGTCAGCCCGATCCACCCGTTGCCCGGGACCACGAAGCTGATCACGATGAAGAGCACGAGCAGCGGGACCCAGCGGGGTACGGCGTGCGACCGCCACAACCCGACCACCTGGACGACCGTGCCGATGGCAACCAGCAGCGCGCCGGCGAGCATCGGGCCGAAGAGGTGCAGCAGGTCGTCGTTGGCGCTGGCAATCACCGGCGTACCGGCCGTGGCGTCGACTCCGGTGGCGAAGTAGTACGCCGCCGCCAGCCCGCCGACGCCGACCGCTTGGAACGCGATGCCGATCCACATCATCAAGCCGCCCGCGGTGGCCCAGGCGGCGCCGCGCTTGCGGACGAGGTAGGTGGTGAGGAACGCCTGGGCCGGCACACCCAGCAGCGCGCCCGCGGCCAGGAGCACCAGCAGCCCCCACCAGCGGTCCCGCAGCGGCTGGATGTCGGCGTACGAGTAGGTCTCGCCGCCGCCGGACGGTTCGGGCCAGAGCACGCCGCCCGGCATCGCGATGAGGTTGCTGATAGTGAGAACCAGGCCGACTGCGCCGATGCGCCGGCGGGTGACCGGATCGGCGGACGGAGCGACGGCTGGCCGGACAGTTTCGGTGGACATGCTGACCCCCTGCGAGAGAAATCGGACAGGTTCAGCGAATGCCCGATCCCCGGGCCGGCACATCGGAGCCGGTACGGACGCCGGCCTCAGTGCTGGCTCGGAGCCGTCCGGAGTACGGCGGACTTACGCTGACGACATGCGGTGGCCGCGGTGGGGCGCGCTCGGCACCTTCCTGATCGTCGTTGCGATGGTCGCGGGGAGTTCCTGGCTGCTGATCGCGTACCGCACCGGGCCGCACACGCTCCGGAACTTCGTCGGCCTGGCCGCGATCGGTACCGCGATCGCCGTGCTGGGGCTTGCTGTCAGCCGGCGTGAACCGGCCAACCCGGTCGGCGCGATCCTCGGCTGGATCGGCGCGATCGCGCTCTTCCTGACCGCACGCGACGTCTACTACAACGCCGTGGTGCACAATCCCGGGCGCCTGCCGTTGGACAGCAGGGTCGTGGCCTGGCTCGAGGAGAGCGGCTGGTGGCTGCTGGTCGCGGTCGCGTTCCTGCTGATCTACTTCCCGACCGGTCGCCTGGTGAGCCGCCGCTGGAGACCGGTCCCACCGGCCTTGCTGGCGCTCGGCGTGGCGCAACAGGTCTTCGGTGTCCGAGCCTCGGAGCCCTTTCTGTCCCCGTTGCGTGACCTACCTCGACCGTACAGGCCGCTGACCGGTGGCCTTCGGTTCGTCAGCGATGTCGAGTTCTTCGCTTTCCTGGCCCTGTGCCTGATCGCGATCGTCCCCGTGGTGATTCGGTACCGCCGGTCGACCGGCAAGGTCCGGGCCCAGCTCAAGTGGCTGATGCTCGCCGGCCTGGCCGCCGTCCTCTACCCATTCGTCTGCGGCGCCGAGATCATCGTCACCGGCGACACCGGCATCGTCGCGACCATCGTCGGCATCGTCGCCCTCGTGTCCCTCCCGGCGTCCGTCGGCGTGGCGATGCTCCGGTACGACCTGTACGACGTCGATCGCGTGGTGGCCGACAGTGTCACGTACGGGATCGTGATGGTCGTCCTCCTCGGCACGTACGCCGTCGCCGCCGTATCACTGGGTCTGGTCGTCAGCGACTCCGCAGCCGTCGCCGCGGCCGCCACGGCCGTGTGTGCGCTCGTCCTGTCGCCGTTGCGCTCTCGCCTGCAGCGCTCGGTCGACCGGCGGCTCTACCCACCACGTCGCGCTGCCCTGCTGGCGATCGAGGACCTGCAGCGACGGATCCACACCGAGCAGGCGCAGCCGGAGGAGCTGGAGTCCGCTCTGCGTACCGCACTGCGCGATCCGGCGTTGCGGGTCGGTCTACTCGTCCCCGGGGCCTCTGGCTTCGTCGATGCCGCCGGTACGCCGGTCAGCGGACCACAGCTGGTTCCGGTGATGCTGGGTGGTGCACAGATCGGCGTACTGGCGTCCGATACGACGAGTCCCGCCGTACTGAGGGCCGTGGCGGCTGGGGCTGCCAGTCTGGTCGAGGTGACGCGGCTGCGGGCCGAGTTGGCCGGTGCGCTGCGTGAGGTCGAGGCGAGCCGGGCGCGGCTGGTGCAGGCGGGGGACGCCGAGCGGAGGCGACTCGAGCGGGATCTGCACGACGGCGCTCAGCAGCGGCTGGTCTCGCTGGGGATGGCGATGCGGCTGGCGCAGCGGCATCTGGGCGACGGGTCGGTCGATGTCGACGGGCTGCTCGACCAGGGCGTCGCGGAGCTGACCACTGCGGTCGCTGAGCTGCGGCAGATCGCCCACGGGTTGCGGCCGGCGAGCCTCGACGACGGACTGCACGCGGCGTTGAGCGCGATCACGCAGTCGATGCCGATCCCGGTCCGCCTGCAGATCCCGTCCGAACTGCCGGAGGAACTGGCCACGACGGCGTACTTCGTGGCGGCCGAGGCTGTCACGAACGCCGCGAAGTACGCGAACGCGACGTCGATCGCGGTCCGGGTGGCCCGGTCGACGGGCGAGGTGCGGGTGCTGATCGAGGACGACGGCTGCGGGGGAGCAGCACCGAGACCTGGTTCTGGTCTGAGCGGGTTGCTCGATCGGGTGGCGGCGGTCGGCGGCTCTCTGGAGCTGCGTAGTCCAGCCGGCCGGGGTACGACGATCGAGGCGGTGCTGCCGTGCGGATCGTGATCGGGGAGGACTCGGCGTTGTTCCGGGAGGGGCTGGCGCGGTTGCTGGCCGATGCGGGGCATGAGATCGCCGGCCTGGCTGTGGACGCGCCCAGCCTGCTGACCACGGTCGCCGAAACGACCCCGGATCTCGCGGTGATCGACATCCGGATGCCGCCCGATCACACCGACGACGGGGCCCGGGCCGCTCGTCGGCTCCGGATGCAGAACCCCGAGCTGGGCATCGTGCTGCTCTCCCAGCACGTCGAGACCCGGCACTCGGTCGAGCTCGTCGCGACCGGCCGCTTCGGCTACCTGCTCAAGGATCGCGTACTCGCGCTGGACGAGTTCCTCGACGCGTTGGACCGGGTCGCCTCCGGCGGATCGGCACTCGATCCCGAGGTGGTCGCGCGGCTGATCGGACGCCAGCGCGCCGACGATCGCCTTGCGCCGTTGACCCCTCGCGAACGTGAGGTCCTCGCACTGATGGCCGAGGGCTGCACGAACGTCGGCATCGGTCGCCGACTGTTCCTGACCGAGCGGACCGTGGAGACCCATGTCGGCAGCATCTTGGCGAAGCTGGGGCTGATCACCAACGATGAACAGCACCGCCGGGTGCTCGCCGTACTGGCCTATCTTGGAGACCACTGACCGCTCTCCCAGAGGACTGGCACATGCGAATCGCTGTCTTCCATCCCGGCGCTATGGGCTCGAAGTTGGCCGCTCAGCTGGTCGCGGCCGGCCATGAAGTGCACTGGGTGCCGGAAGGGCGCAGCGAGGCATCGGCCGCGCGTGCGGCGGAGGCCGGGCTGATCGGTACGCCGTTCGCCGAAGCGGTCCGCGAGGCCGAAGCGGTGCTGTGCTCGTGTGCACCGCAAGGCGCGGTGGATATCGCCCAGCAGGTCGGCAGTGCGGGCTTCAGCGGCCTGTACATCGAGGCGAACCCGTTGTCCCCGATGTCGTTGCGCGAGGCCCAGTCGGCGGTGTCGGAGGCGACCTTTGTGGACGCCGGTGTGGTGGGTCCGCCGCCGACCGGTGGCCCGAGTCCGACGCACCTGATGCTGTCCGGCGCCGCCGCTGAGCAAGCGGCCGAGCTCTGGGCCGGCACCGCGGTCACCGCGATGGTGGTCGGCGCCGAGCCCGGTGCGGCCAGCGCGGCGAAGTCGTCGTACGCCCTGTACAACAAGGGCAAGGCGGCCCTGGCGGTCCTGGCCTTCCAGCTCGCAGAGAAGTACGGCGTCACGGACGCGCTGATCGCCCAGCAGGTCCGCGCGGACGCGGGTTCGCTCAAGGATCCGCAGTTGCCGGAGAACCTCAGGAGCGTGGCCTGGCGCTGGGGTCCGGAGTTCGACGAACTGGCCGAGACCCTGGACAACGCTGGCCTGGAAGGCGACGCGGCCCGCGCCCTGCGGCAGGTCTGGACCAGACTCAGCTGACCGGACACCCGAAAACCGGTCACGACCGGTGAGCCGGACGGGGAGAGAAGTGCCCGGGGGAACGGATTTCCTGTCTGGGCGGGGTGGTGGGTAGACTGTTTTGGTTGCCTCGGCGAGGGACGCCCCCCGAGTACTGATGGGCGCGGCTCCGTGATCGACGCGGTGGTTCGTTGCCTGACGCCTTCTCGGGGTCACCAGGCGCCCGCTGAGGCCGCAGCCGAGTTCCACCTAGACAACTGATCACCGCAACGCACCTGAGGAGTTCATCTCGTGGCCGAGGTCAAGATCCAAGCCGAATCGCGCACGGAGTTCGGCAAGGGTGCTGCCCGCCGAATCCGCCGGGACAACAAGGTTCCCGCCGTCCTCTACGGCCACGGCAGTGACCCGGTGCACATCACGCTGCCCGGTCACGACACCATGCTGGCCCTGAAGACCGCCAACGCCCTGCTGATGATCGAGGTCGAGGGCGGCGAGTCCCACCTGGCGCTGCCCAAGCAGGTCCAGCGCGACCCGATCAAGGGCTTCATCGAGCACGTCGACCTGGTCATCGTCCGTCGTGGCGAGAAGGTTCAGGTCGAGGTCGCGGTCCACCTCGAGGGCGAGGCCGTCAGCGACACGCTGGTCGTGCTGGAGCACCCGAGCGTCCTGGTCGAGGCCGAGGCGACGCACATCCCCGACGGCGTCACCGTCTCGATCGAGGGCCTCGACGTCGGCGCCCAGATCCACGCCTCCGACCTGCAGTTCCCGGCCGGGACGACGCTGGCGATCGAGCCGGACACCCTGATCGTGAACATCACCCAGGCCCAGACCGCCGAGCAGGTCGACGCCGAGCTGGCCGACGCCGAGGCCGAGGCCGGGATCGAGAGGGACGAGCCGACTCCGGTCGCGGAGCCGGCGGCCGCCGCCGCCGAGTAGTCTGCGCCTTCACTACACAGACAGCAGGAAGGGCCGGGATCCGTGGCGGACGACGTGTGGTTGGTCGTCGGACTGGGGAATCCCGGCCCTTCCTATGCCCGCACCCGGCACAACATCGGTCACCTGGTGGCCGACGAGCTGGCCGCCCGCACCGGCGGCAAGTGGAAGCAGCACAAGCAGGTCAAGGCCGAGGTGATCGAGACCCGGATCAGCGGGATCCGGACCGTGCTGGCCAAACCCCGCTCGTACATGAACGAGTCCGGCGGCCCGGTGTCCGGGCTGCTGAAGTTCTTCAAGCTGGAACCGGCCAACCTGCTGGTCGTGCACGACGAGCTCGACATCGACTTCGGCGTCCTGCGGTGCAAGTTCGGCGGCGGCGACAACGGCCACAACGGGCTCAAGTCGCTGCGGAAATCGCTTGGCACCGGTGAGTACTATCGAGTCCGGTTCGGTGTGGGTCGTCCGCCGGGCCGGCAGGCTCCCGCCGACTTCGTCCTCAACGAGTTCTCCTCGACCGAACGCAAGGATCTTCCGTTCGCCGCGGACCGGACCGCGGACGCGGTGGAATCCCTGCTCACCGACGGCCTCGAAGCCACCCAAGGGAAGTACAACTCGTGAAACTGAGCGGTCTGGTCGACACCCTGATCACCGATCCGGTGGTGGCCGAGGCCGTTCGTGACGCCAGGGCGGACGGTGTCACGACCCTCGACCTGAGCGCGCCGACCCCGATCCGCCCGGTCCTGCTCGCCGCGATCGCGTCGGAGCAGAACGGCGCCGACCGTCCCGTACTCGCGGTGACGGCGACCTTCCGGGAAGCCGAAGAGCTGACCGAGGCCCTGCAGTGCCTGGTCGAGCCCGGCACGGTCGCCTACTACCCGGCGTGGGAGACGCTGCCGCACGAGCGGCTCTCGCCCCGCTCGGACACGGTCGGCCGGCGGCTCGCCGTACTGCGTCGCCTCGTGCACCCGGACCCGTCGGACGAGACGACCGGGCCGATCAAGATCCTGGTCGCGCCGGTGCGGTCCGTCCTGCAGCCGCAGGTCGCCGGGCTGGCCGATCTGAAGCCCGTGCAGTTGCACGTCGGCGACTCCGTGGACCTCGAGGAGGTCGTCGAGCAGCTCGCCGGAGCTGCGTACCACCGGGTCGATCTGGTCGAGCGGCGCGGTGAGTTCGCGGTCCGCGGCGGCATCATCGACGTCTTCCCGCCGACCGAGGAGCACCCGCTGCGGGTCGACTTCTTCGGCGACGACATCGAAGAGATCCGGTACTTCGCGGTCGCCGACCAGCGCTCGCTGGAGATCGCCGAGCACGGTCTGTGGGCTCCGCCGTGCCGCGAGCTGCTGCTGACCGAGGAGGTCCGGTCGCGCGCCGCCGTACTGGCCAAGGAGCACCCGGAGCTGGCCGAGCTGTTCGAGAAGCTGGCCGAAGGACATGCGGTCGAGGGCATGGAGTCGCTGGCTCCGGTGCTCGTCGACGACATGGAGCTGCTGGTCGACCTGATGCCGGCCGGTACGCACGTCGTCGTGAGCGACCCCGAGCGGGTCCGGGCCCGGGCGCACGATCTGGTCGCGACCAGCCAGGAGTTCCTGGAGGCGTCGTGGGCCGCGGCCGCCGGTGGTGGCGAGGCGCCGATCGACCTGGGTGCGGCGGCGTACATGTCGCTGGGCGACGTCCGGTCGCAGGCCCTGGGCAGAGGGCTGGCCTGGTGGAGCCTGTCACCGTTCGCGGCCGCGCCGACCGATACGCCGGAGCTGCGGGACTCGATGGGTGAGCGGATCTCGTTCGACATCGACCCGGACGCGGGTGCGGTTCGCAGCCGGATCATCGCCGCGCACGAGGTCGACCCGTACCGCGGTGAGACGGCGGCCGCGGTCGAGGACGTCCGAGGCTGGTTGCGGGACGGCTGGCGGGTCGTGTGTGTCACCGAGGGCCACGGTCCGGCGCAACGCCTGGCCGAGGTGTTCTCCGAGGCCGAGCTGCCGGCCCGGGCGGTCGAGGGGATCGAGGAGATCCCGGCGCCCGGCGTCGTACTGATCTCGCAGGGCCAGCTGGACCACGGGTTCATTGCCGAAGGCATCAAGTTCGCGGTGCTCACCGAGAACGACCTGGTCGGCCAGCGGTCGGCGGCCGAACGGCGTTCGGCGCAACGGATGCCGAGCCGGCGGAAGAAGGCGGTCGACCCGCTCGAGCTGCAGCCCGGCGACTATGTCGTGCACGAGCAGCACGGCGTCGGCCGGTACGTCGAGATGATGCAGCGGACCGTCGGCACGGGGGCTCAGAAGGCCACCCGCGAGTACATCGTGATCGAGTTCGCCCCGAGCAAGCGCGGGCAACCCGGCGACCGGCTGTACGTGCCGACCGACCAGCTCGACCAGGTCACCCGGTACGTCGGTGGCGAGCAGCCAACGCTGGACAAGATGGGTGGCGGCGACTGGGCCAAGCGCAAGGGCCGCGCCCGCAAGGCGGTCCGGCAGATCGCCGGCGAGCTGATCAAGCTGTACGCCGCCCGGCAGGCGACCAAGGGTCACGCCTTCGCCAAGGACACCCCGTGGCAGGCCGAGCTGGAGGACGCGTTCCCGTTCGTGGAGACGCCGGACCAGTTGGCCACCATCGACGACGTGAAGCACGACATGGAACGTGTCATGCCAATGGACCGGATCGTGTGTGGTGACGTCGGCTACGGCAAGACGGAGATCGCCGTACGGGCGGCCTTCAAGGCGGTCCAGGACGGTAAGCAGGTCGCCGTACTGGTGCCGACGACACTGCTCGTGCAGCAGCACTATGCGACCTTCGCCGAGCGGTACGCCGCCTTCCCGGTGAACGTCGCGCCGCTGTCGCGGTTCCAGACCGACAAGGAGGCCAAGGCCACCATCGACGGCCTGGCCGACGGGTCGGTCGATGTGGTGATCGGGACGCACCGGCTGTTCAGCGGCGAGGTCGCGTTCAAGGATCTCGGACTGGTCGTGGTCGACGAGGAGCAGCGGTTCGGCGTCGAGCACAAGGAGCAGCTGAAGCGGTTGCGGACGGCGGTCGACGTACTGACGATGTCCGCGACGCCGATCCCGCGGACGCTGGAGATGTCGATCACCGGGATCCGCGAGATGTCGACGATCGCCACCCCGCCGGAGGAGCGGCACCCGGTGCTGACCTTCGTCGGCGCCTACGAGGAAGGCCAGGTGACCGCCGCGATCCGGCGCGAGCTGCTCCGCGAGGGTCAGGTCTTCGTCGTCCACAACCGGGTGAACACGATCGAGAAGGCCGCCGCCCGGATCCGCCAGCTGGTCCCCGAGGCCCGGGTGAGCGTCGCGCACGGCCAGATGAACGAGCACACCCTCGAGAACGTCATCCAGGGTTTCTGGGAGAAGCAGTCCGACGTCATCGTGTGTACGACGATCGTCGAGTCCGGGATCGACATCTCGAACGCGAACACGATGATCGTCGAGCGCGCCGACCTGCTCGGCCTGTCCCAGCTGCACCAGCTCCGCGGCCGGGTCGGTCGCGGCCGGGAGCGCGCGTACGCGTACTTCTTCTTCCCGCCGGAGAAGCCGCTGACCGAGACCGCGCACGACCGGCTCGCCACGATCGCGCAGCACGCGGACCTGGGCGGCGGCATGGCGGTCGCGATGAAGGACCTGGAGATCCGTGGCGCCGGCAACCTGCTCGGCGGCGAGCAGTCCGGCCACATCGCCGACGTCGGCTTCGACCTGTACGTCCGGCTGGTCGGCGAGGCGGTCGCGGAGTACCGCGGCGACACCCAGGTCGAGGAACCCGAGGTCAAGATCGAGCTGCCTATCGACGCGCACCTGCCGCACGACTACATCCCGTCGCAGCGGCTGCGGCTGGAGATGTACCAGCGGCTCGCGGCGGTCCGCGACGAGGACGGCATCGCCGAGCTGGTCGAGGAGTTGCACGATCGGTACGGCGACATCCCGCAGCCGGTGCTGAACCTGATCGAGGTGGCGAAGTTCCGCAACCACGCCCGCCGGGCCGGCCTGCACGACGTCACCCTGCAGGGCAACCTGATCCGGTTCGGACCGGTCGAGCTGCCCGATTCGAAGGTGCTCCGGCTGAACAGGCTGTACCCGAAGAGTCTGGTCAAGCCGCAACTGCGTACGATCCTGGTGCCGAGACCTGCCACCCGGCCGGTCGCCGGTCAGCCGCTCCGCGATCAGGAGCTGCTGCAGTGGTGCACCCGGTTGATCGACGACGTGATCGCCGAACCGGTCGGGGTACCGGCGTGAACCTGAACTGGACGAACGAGGAGATTCGGTGAGCACATCGCGACGGCTTCGGGCCATCGGTGCCGCAGTGGCTACGGTGCTGCTGGTCGGCGGTTGCGCGGCGGGGACGCACCCGGGCGCGGCGGCCGTGGTCGGCGGGACCGAGATCAGCGTCGGCGACGTCGACAAGACCTCGCGCGCGGTCTCCACGGCCCTCGGCCAGGACTTCAACGCCAACGTCACGCTGGGTGAGCTGGTGAACAACGCGCTGGTCGAGCAGGTCCGCGAGGAGCGGTCGATCCCGGTCAGCGACGCGGAGATCGCCGAGGCGGCCAAGCTCGTGGTCCGCGACGAGGCGTCGTACCAGAAGTTCCAGCAGGACACGGTCTCGCGCGACTTCCTGAACCAGGTCGCGGCGGCCGCCGTCACCACCATCAAGCTCGGCGGTGGCACCGGCGTCAACGACCCGCTGGCGCAGCAGAAGCAGCAGGCCGGGATCGCCGCCGTCAAGGACGCCTCGAAGGACATCAAGGTCACCATCGCGCCGCGCTTCGGCCAGTGGACCGACGGCGCCATCGACGGCAACATCTCCGGCTCACTGTCCTCGGAGTCCGCGCAGGCCAAGGCCAGGCGCGAGGCCGCCGAGGCCCAGCAGCAACAGGGCCAGGGCTGAGGCCGCCGCATGCCTGGTGACACCACGGGCGGGATCACGGTCGTCCTGACCAGCCCGCGGGTGGCACCGGGCCTGCTCACCCGCGCCGCCTGGCAGGCCTTCACCGACGCCGACTCGGTTGGCGCCGGCGCATCCGCCGGGCAGCTGCGACCCGATGTGCAGGCGCTTGTCGGCTCCGGCCTGACCGTGACCCGGGTCGAGGGCGGCGTCGCCGAGCACTGGGCTTGGTTGTCGACCGCGGCCGGCTCCGGCCGTCAGGTCGCGTGGCTCGTCGGTGAGGATGGCGAGCCCGGTCTGCTCCGGGTCGTCGCCGACCAGCTCACGCGCGACCCGCGACCGCCGTACGAGGTGGAGATCCTGCACGGCTCGTACGACGTACCCGGCGCACGACTGATCGACCTCGTGAGCGTGATGGACCGCCTCCGCCGCAACTGCCCGTGGGATCAGGAGCAGACCCACGAGAGCCTCGCGAAGTACCTCCTCGAAGAGACCTACGAAACCCTCGAGGCCATCGACACCGGCGACCGCGCCCACCTCCGCGAGGAACTCGGCGATCTGTTGCTGCAGGTCGCCTTCCACTCGCGCATCGCCGAGGAGGACACTGACGAAGGCTTCTCGATCGACGACGTCTCCGGTGACATCGTCGAGAAGCTGGTCCGCCGCCACCCGCACGTCTTCGGCACCGTCGACGCAGCCGACGCGGCCGCCGTCGAAGCCAACTGGGAAACCATCAAGGCCGCCGAGAAGCAACGCTCGTCCGTCCTCGAAGGCATCCCCCTGGCCCTCCCCGCGCTGGCCCTCGCCGACAAGATCCTCGGCCGCGCTGCCAAGGTCCTCCCCGCCGACACGACGCCGGCAGACTCCAGCGCCGAGCCCACACCCGGGGCGCCCGACTCCGACGCCGAGCCGACGCCAGCGGCGCCGGACTCCGACGCCGAGCGCATCGGCGCGCAGCTGCTGGCCTTGGTCCGCGAGGCTCGCACGCTGGACGTCGACGCCGAGCAGGCCCTCCGGACCACCATCCAGCAGCTGGCCGCCGAGATCCGCACCACGGAATCCCAGCCCTGACCCGTCCGCCCCGCCGCCCAACGCCGACGCGGCATCCCGGGAAACGACGCGGACTTGGCGCACTCACCAACCCCGGGGTCAGCCGCCGAAGGGTCACGGCTGAGCGGCCCAGTGTCCGCCGCGCGCTGCTTGATGAGTGCCACAGGTCCGGTCGTCCTCCGGGGGCGGACGTCCAGGCCATCACATTCGCCGAAGTTGGCCGTGGGTAGGCGTGGAGTCGTGCGCGCAGCGTCGTTGTGATGGCCTGGCGGTCCGGCTTGCGGCGGAGAAATCCGAATGCTCGACAGGCCCGCCGCCTGGCAGGGTGGGCGCGTGGACGTCCCCGGAGTGCTGCAGGAGCGGTGGGGTCTCGAACCGGTGCGGCTGGAGGCGCTGACCGGCGGGATGGGGTCGGAGACCTGGCTCGCCGCGGCGGATGGCTGGCGGGTGGTCGTGAAGTCGGTGCACGCCGGGGACTCGGCGTTCGCGCACGGCCTGGAGCTGGCCGTGCGGCTGGACGACGCAGGGTTCGTCACGGGCCGGCCACAGGTGAGCCGGGCCGGCCGGGTCGTCGAGCGCGTCGGTGACCGGCAGGTCGGCGTACTGGAATTCGTCGACGGTACGCCGCTGACGGGCGACGCGGCGGATCAGTGGGCCGTCGGGGAGGCGCTCGCCCGGGTCCACCAGCTGTCGGCGACCGCACCCGGTGAGCTGGAGGACTGGCTGCAGCTGGTGACCCAGTTCGAGCCGTACTTCGACCTGGAGGACTGGATCCGTCCGGCCGTCGAGAGCGCGCTGAACGGCGTACGGGCGTTCGACGAGCTGACGTGGGCGTGGCTGCACGGCGACCCCGCCGCCGAGGCCTTCCTCCGCCAACCCGACGACGCCGTCGCCCTGATCGACTGGGGCGCCGCAATGCACGGTCCCGTCCTGTACGACGTAGCGTCAGCCGTCATGTACGCCGACGGCCAACCAGACCACGTCGTACCCGCCTACCTCCGTCAGCACGCCGACCTCGAGCACGAGATCCGAGCCGGGCTGGACGCCTTCCTCCCCATCAGATGGTCCGTCCAAGCCGGCTACTTCGCCTGGCGCTGCGCCAACAACATCCGCACTGGCATCACCAGCCCCGCCGAGAACCACAAAGGCCTAACCGACGCCCACCAAGCCTTCACCACCGCAAACCGCTGACCGCTCGCTCGCCGCGCGGACGATCGAGCCCCGAGGTGGGCGGTTAGGTGTGGGCTAGGTCTTGGCGGATTGCGGTTTCGGTTGTGGGCCAGTTGTTGAAGAGGTAGCGGTGGGGGACTACTGGGGTGATCGCCGCGATGACGTCCGGCTTGTCGTCCACGAAGTGGGTGATGCCGAGTTCGGCGCAGTGGATGGCCTTCTCCGGGCGCCGCAGGCAGAACCGAACGTTGCCCTCGGCAATCCCAGTCCGCTCGAAGAACCCGTGATGCCGCAACCACGCCAGCGACCGCTGTTGTACGCGCGGGCCACACTTCGACACCAACCACGCCGTACCGAACAACGGCACGAGCCGCGCGATCGCGTCGAAAGCACCCGGCACGGCGGGAGTCCGCAGCATCGCCGCGGTGCCGCCGGAGAAGAACGACGTGTCACCCGATCCCGAAGCGCCGTCGATGATCACCCGGCCGATGTCGATTCCCAATCTGTTCATACCTCCAGGCTCACAGTCTGAGCTCTTCAGGAGAACTAGCTATATGTCGACAAGCTATAGTTTGGATTAATGACTCTGGTTGCGGAGGATCTCGAGGCGTTCGCGGTGTTCGCCCGGCATCGCAACTTCACGCACGCGGCGAACGAGTTGCATGTCAGCCAGCCCGCGCTGCACACTCGCATCCGCAAGCTGGAGAGCCGTCTTGGCGCGCGGCTGTACCTGAAACACGGCCGGCAGCTCCGCTTGACCGACGCCGGCGAACGGCTGGCCGCCTTCGCGAACGACACGAAGGACCGCGCGGCCGACTTCCTGGAATCCCTCGACGCCGCGCCACCGCGCCCGCTGGTCCTGATGGCTGGGTCGGGTGCGTATCTGTATCTGCTCGGCGAACCGATCCGGCGCATCCTCAGGAAGGGTCACGAGCTGCGGCTGCTCACCGGCGACGCGTCCGCCACGCTGGCCGCGGTCCGTGACGGTTCGGCCGACATCGGAGTCACCGCGCTCACAGTCCCGCCGGACGACCTCGATTGTGAACTGCTGGCGCAGTATCCGCAGACCCTCATCACCCGGGCCGATCACCGGCTGGCCGATCGGCGCAGCGTGAAGCTGAAGGACCTCCAGGACGAGGCACTCGTCGTACCGCCGAAGGATCGGCCGCATCGGCAGCAGCTCGAGCGGAGCCTGCTGGATCACGGCATCCGCTGGTCCGTCGCGGTCGAGGCCGAAGGGTGGGAACTGCTGGTCCACTTCGTCCGTCTGGGGATAGGACCGGCCGTCGTCAACGGTTCCGTGCGTACGACGGGCGCCGTACGGAAGATCCCGGTCAAGGATCTGCCGCCGATCCGGTACTACGTCGTCGCCCGCGCGGACCGGAGTGATCGGGTGGCCGAGCTGAAGGGGATGTTGGTGTGAGCAGGGACAGCCGGGCGATCTCCAGGCTGCTCAGGCACACGGTGGGTGAGCGCGGTCTCACGATGAGTTCGGACGGTTGGGCGACGATCGCCGACGTACTGAACCTGCTCGAGCTGCCCCGGGACCGGCTCGACGCAGCGGTGCTGGAGAACGACAAGCAGCGGCTGCAGGTGGACGGGGAGCGGATCCGCGCGTGTCAGGGGCATTCGCTCGATGGGATGCCGGTGACGCGTGAAGCCTTGGAGAACAGTTGGGAACGGGTGTACCCCGATCACCTGCTCTGGCATGGGACCACCCGCGCCGCCTTGCCTGCGATCCAGCGGGAAGGCTTGCGGCCAGAACGGCGTACGCACGTGCACTTGGCGGCGTCGAAGGACAGCCCGGTCGGCCGGCGTACGGCCGTAGAAGTCTTGCTGGGCGTGGATTCCGGCAATCTCGAGGTCTTTCGGGCGCCCAACGGAGTGTTACTGACGCGGGAGGTACCTGCGGATGCGATCGTTAGGGCCGACGCGGTCCACTGAGGCTGGTGGTCTGGAGGCTAGGCTCGGGACCGATTCGTCATCGAGAACTTGGGAGTCAATGTGGCCACCATCGAGGCCGTCGGCGCCCGCGAGATCCTCGACTCGCGCGGCAACCCCACTGTCGAGGTCGAGGTTCTACTCGACGACGACACCGTCGCCCGGGCGGCCGTGCCCTCGGGCGCGTCCACCGGTCAGTTCGAGGCCGTCGAACTGCGCGACGGTGACAAGGCCCGGTACGGCGGCAAGGGTGTCCAGAAGGCGATCACCGCCATCCTGGAGGACATCGACAAGGAGATCGTCGGGTACGACGTCCACGAGCAGCGGCTGATCGACCACGCGCTGCTCGACCTGGACGGCACCCCGAACAAGGCCAAGCTGGGCGCGAACGCCATCCTCGGCGTCAGCCTCGCCGTCGCCAAGGCGGCGGCGGACAGCTCCGGCCTGCCGCTGTTCCGCTACGTCGGCGGCCCGAACGCGCACGTCCTGCCGGTGCCGATGATGAACATCCTCAACGGCGGCGCGCACGCGGACAGCAACGTCGACGTGCAGGAGTTCATGATCGCCCCGATCGGCGCGGCCACCTACGCCGAGGCGCTGATGCAGGGCGCCGGCGTCTACCACGCGCTGAAGGCGGTGCTGAAGGAGCGCGGCCTGTCCACCGGCCTCGGCGACGAGGGCGGCTTCGCGCCGAACCTGGCCAGCAACCGCGAGGCCCTCGACCTGATCGCGGTCGCGGTCGAGAAGGCCGGCCTCAAGCTCGGCACCGACATCGCGCTGGCGATGGACGTGGCCGCGAGTGAGTTCCACACCGACGGCGTGTACGCGTTCGAGGGTGGCAAGAAGTCGGCCGACGAGATGATCGCCTACTACGCCGACCTGGTCGCGTCGTACCCGATCGTCTCGATCGAGGACCCGCTGAACGAGGAGGACTGGGACGGCTGGAAGAGCCTGACCGGTCAGCTCGGCGACAAGATCCAGATCGTCGGTGACGACCTGTTCGTCACCAACGTCGAGCGGCTGCAGCGCGGCATCACCGAGAAGTCGGCGAACAGCCTGCTGGTCAAGGTGAACCAGATCGGTTCGCTGACCGAGACCCTGGACGCGGTCGACCTGGCCCACCGCAGCGGCTTCACCTGCATGATGAGCCACCGCTCGGGCGAGACCGAGGACACCACGATCGCCGACCTCGCGGTCGCGACGAACTGCGGCCAGATCAAGTCCGGCGCCCCGGCCCGGTCCGACCGCACCGCGAAGTACAACCAGCTGCTCCGGATCGAGGAGGAGCTCGACGACGCGGCGGCGTACGCCGGTCGCTCGGCCTTCCCGCGGTACCAGGGCTGACCTCAGGAGCTGACATGCCGTCCCGTCGGGAATCCGGTGCACGACCCGGCTCGCGTCCGTCGAGCCGGACCCAGTCGCGTCCACCGGCCCGACGGGGCGACCAGCCAAAACGCCGTACGACGGGGACCTCGCCCGGCCCGGCTCGCACCCGGGGCTCGCGTAACCTGACCGGCCGGGCGGCCGTCGTACTGCTCGTGCTCGGCGCGCTGATCGTGTCGTACGCGCAGAGCCTGCGGGTGTGGTTCGACCAGCACCAGCAGATCACCGCGCTGCAGCAGGGATCCGGGACCGGGAGAAGCGCGTCGGCGAGCTGAACGACGAGATCGCCCGCTGGAACGACGACGCGTTCGTGAAGGCGCAGGCGCGGCAGCGGCTCGGCTGGGTGATGCCCGGCGAGGTCGGCTACCGCGTGATCGGCGCGGACGGCAAACCGGTGGGCGCACCGCCGGAGCCCAGTGCGCCGTCGGACGGTACGACGGAAGCCCAGAAGCCGACCTGGTACACCAAGCTGTGGGGGAGCGTCGAGGGAGCGGGTAGGCCGCCGGCCCCGGCTGTGGCGCCGACCCCGGCCAAGCCCACCCCGAAACCCATCCTCACCCCGTCGCCTAAAGTGACCCGGTGAGCGTTAGTCCTGCGGACGAAGAAGCGGTCGGCAAACAGCTGGGCCGCACCCCGCGCGGCATCCGGTCCGTCGCGCACCGCTGCAGCTGCGGCCTGCCCGACGTCGTCGAGACCGAGCCGCGCCTGCCGGACGGTACGCCGTTCCCCACCACCTACTACGTGACCTGCCCGCGCCTGGCGTCCGCGATCGGCACCCTCGAGGCCGAGGGCATGATGAAGGAAATGACCGACCGCCTCACCACCGATCCCGAGCTGGCTGCGTGGTATCAGGCGGCGCACGAGTCGTATCTGGCCCACCGCGAATCGATCGAGCACGTCGAGGAGATCGCCGGCATCACCGCGGGCGGCATGCCCACTCGCGTGAAATGCCTCCACGTCCTGGTCGGCCACTCCTTGGCCGTCGGCCCCGGCGTGAACCCGCTCGGCGACGAGGCCCTGGAAGCCCTGGACGACTGGGGCCGCCGAGGCCCGTGTGTCTGACGCCGCCGCGTCCTCTGCGTCCACCAGGCCCGCCGCGTCCGCCGGAACCGCCGGGACCGCGAGCCGCGTCGCCGCCGTCGACTGTGGGACCAACTCCATCCGCCTGTTGATCGCCGATCTGGTGGACGGCTCGTTGGATGAAGTCGATCGACGGATGACCATCGTGCGGCTCGGCCAGGGCGTGGATTCCACGGGCGCCTTCGCGCCTGAGGCGCTGGAGCGAGTGTTCAAGGCCTCCGACGACTTCGCCGCAGCGATCCGTGCGGCCGGGGTCTCCCGGACCCGGTTCGTCGCCACCTCCGCGGCTCGCGACGTGAGCAACCGGGACCAGTTCTTCACCGGGATCGCTCTCCGGTTCGGCGTGGAGCCGGAGATCATCTCGGGTGCCGAGGAAGCCGAGCTCACCTTCACCGGCGCAACCGCGGGACTCGCCGCCCTGCACGTACCCGGCCCCTACCTGGTCGCCGACATCGGCGGCGGCTCCACAGAGCTCGTCCTCGGCGACGTTGACGGAGTGATCGCGGCTCAGTCCCTCGACATGGGATCCGTTCGCATGACCGAGCGACACATCACCTCGGACCCCACGACCCCCGACGAGCTCGCCGCCATCACCAAAGACGTGGACGCACTCCTCGACCGCTGTGCGGTGCCCATTCGGGAGGCCCGTGCGCTGATCGGCGTCGCCGGGACCGTCACCAGCGTGGCCGCGGTCGCCTTACGACTCCCGGAGTACGACCGCACTGCCGTCCACCACGCACGCCTCACCCAGGCAGAACTCCGCGCCGCCACGACCTGGCTGACGAACTCCACCCGCGCCGAGCGTTCCGCCGTACCGTCGATTCACCCCGGCCGCGTAGACGTGATCGGGGCCGGCGCCCTCATCCTGCAACGCCTGTTCGACCGCATGACCGTCAACGACGTCATCGTCTCCGAACACGACATCCTGGACGGCGTCGCACTCTCGCTCGGTTAGCGGGCGCGGACTCCGTCGAGGGCGATCTCCAGTACGCGCACCCGCTGGTCGTCGTCGACGAAGCCGGCTGCGGTCAGGCCGCTGACCATCCGGAGCAGGTCGTCGAAGCTGACGTCCGTACGCGCCTCGCCCGCGGCCTGGGCGCGTTCGAACAGCGGTGTGCCGGCGGCGTACATCGCCTCCCGGGCAGTCTTGAACCGGTCCGAATCGCGGTTGAGCGACTCCCAGATCGCCCGCTTCGTCGCGGCGTACTGGACGAAGCGACGCAGCCAGGTGGTCAGGGCTTCCCACGGCGGCAGGTCGGCGACGTCCTCGGCCGCGAGGCAGAGCTCCTCGATCTCACCGAAGTACACGGCGTTGAACAGGTCCTGCCGGGTCGGGAAGTTCCGGTACAGCGTGCCGATGCCGACACCCGCCTGGCGGGCGATGTCCTCCAGGGACGCATCGGCCCCCTTGTTGGCGAACGCGTCCCGAGCCGCGGCGAGCAGCGCGTCGAAGTTCCGGCGCGCGTCGGCCCGCGCCGGGCGCCGTACGTCGACCTGCAGGGCCGGCCTGCTCTGTTCACTCACCACTCGATCACCCTAGCCAGTTGAAACCGGAGGCATCCCTCCGTTATAGTGGAGGCATACCTCGACTTTACCAGGCCGGGGAACTCTCGCGCCCCGAGCGTGGCGCGCTCCACCCCTTTCGAAGGACTTCTGCATGCCTGAAATCAGGTCTGGAAACCCACGGCTGACGCTGGCGGTGCTGGCGACGGTCGTGGCGTCGTTCTCGATGTTGCAGTCGCTGGTGAGCCCGGCGCTGCCCGTCATTCAGCACGACCTGCACACGACCGCGAGCACCGTCACCTGGGTGTTCACCGCGCTGCTCCTGTCGGTCTCCGTGGCGACCCCACTGCTCGGCCGGATCGGCGATATGTACGGCAAGGAACGCACACTGCTCGTCGGGCTGATCGCCCTCGCGGTCGGCTGTCTGCTCGCCGCGCTGGCCCCGAACGTCGGCGTACTGATCGGAGCCCGTGTGGTCCAAGGTGTCGGCGGAGCAGTCTTCCCGCTGTCGTTCGGCATCATCCGGGACGAGTTCCCGGCCGAGCGGGTGCCGTCCATGGTCGGCGTGGTGTCCGCGATCATCGCCGCCGGTGGCGGGCTGGGCATCGTGTTGGCCGGCCCGATCGTGTCGTCGCTCGGCTGGCGCTGGCTGTTCTGGATCCCGATGATCGTGATCTCGCTCGCCGCGGTGATGGTTCGCCGCTACGTCCCCGAGTCGCCGAACCGGGTGCCCGGGCGAATCGATTGGCTGGCAGCCACATTGCTGTCCGGCTGGCTGGTCGCGCTGCTGCTCCCGCTCAGCGCAGGACGCTCGTGGGGCTGGGCCTCATTGTCGACAATCGGATTGTTCGCGCTTGCCGTCGTACTGCTCGTTGCCTGGATCACCGTCGAACTGCGCTCGC
Organism: Kribbella sp. NPDC026596; assembly: GCF_040638415.1. Classification (NCBI taxonomy): domain Bacteria; kingdom Bacillati; phylum Actinomycetota; class Actinomycetes; order Propionibacteriales; family Kribbellaceae; genus Kribbella; species Kribbella sp. NPDC026596. The sequence goes on from NZ_JBEZYF010000006.1 coordinate 42,918, forward strand.
GGAACCCGCTGATCGACATGCGCATGATGCGGCTGCCGGCGATCTGGACCACCAACCTGGTGGCACTGCTCTTCGGTGCGGCGATGTTCGCTGTGTACGCGTTCGTACCGCAGTTCATGCAGATCCCGAAGATCGCGGGCTTCGGGTTCGGCTCGAGTGTCACGCAGGCCGGTCTCTTGATGCTGCCGATGCTGGTCACGATGGCTGTCACCGGTTCGCTGAGCGGTCCGTTGGCTCCGCGTTTCAGCGTGAAGTCCCAGGTGGTCTGGGGTTCCGCGCTGAGCCTGGTCGCGTCGCTCGCCTTCGCCGAGTTCCATGACGAGCCGTGGCAGGTCGCCCTGTCGACCGCGCTGTTCGGCGTCGGTCTGGGGCTCGCCTACGCCTCGATGACCAGCCTGATCGTTCAGAACGTCCCGCGGGAGCAGACCGGCGCCGCCACCGGCATGAACGCCAACATCCGCACCATCGGCGGCTCGATCGGTACGGCGCTCGCCAGCTCGATCATCACCGGCCACATCCAGCCCAGCGGCCTCCCCGCCGAAGCCGGCTTCACCAACACCTTCCTCCTCCTCTCCGCCTTCGCCGCGGCCGCCGTACTCCTCGCCCTGGCCATCCCCAAGGCGCGACGTGTTGTGGTGCCGGTTGCGCAGCCCTCAGAGGAGCTGGTGGCCTAACCTGTCGACCGCTGCGAGAACCCTGTCCCACGGGAGCTCCCGCCCGTCTTCGGCCCGCGGTTCGAGCAGGTCCCACTCCACGAGTACGACGCCTGCCGCGCGCAGCGTCTCCAGATGACCGGCCCACGCGGGATGCCTCGCGTGGGCCGCGTTCACTCGCGGGAACACGACCATCGGCGTGCTCCCAAGCCCCTCCGAGAGCACACTCAACGCCTGGTTGTCTCCGATGCCGAGCGCAAGCTTGGCCACCGTGTTCGCACTGGCCGGCGCCGCCGCGAACAGCTCGATCGGCGGGTGTGGCTGAGCCTCCCCAGGCCGCCGGGGCTGCGACCGTACCGGCAACCCGGTGATCCGTTCGAGCTCCCACCGCTCAGCCGGCGCCATCCACGCAGCCGCCGTCGGCGTGAGGGAGATGGCGGGCTGGTGCCCGCGCTCGAGGAGCGGTTCGATCAGCCCCACACGCAACTGCTCGACGCCGCCGGTTGCCGACGCGACCACTCCGATGACGCTCATGTCTCTAGTCTGAACGGATGAAGCTTCCGCATCCGCTGACGGGGGACTTGTTCGAGAGCCCAGTGCCACCCGGGACCGGCTGGCCGGAGGATCCCGCCGTACGACGAACTCCGGTGGCGCACGACGCACCTGAGGTTCTGAGGCTGTCGGAGACCGGGCAACTGCGAGAACTGGAGGCTCGGGTTTCGGTGTGCCGGGCTTGTCCGCGGTTGGTGGAGTGGCGAGAAGACGTTGCCGTAGGCAAACGAAAGTCCTTCGCCGACCAGCCGTACTGGGGCCGGCCGATCCCCGGCTGGGGCGCAGTCGAGCCGCGGATCCTGATCGCCGGCCTCGCGCCAGCGGCGAACGGCGGCAACCGCACCGGCCGCGTCTTCACCGGCGACCGCTCCGGCGACTGGCTGTTCGCCGCCCTGCATCGCGTCGGCCTCGCCAACCAGCCCACCAGCGAACACGCCGGCGACGGCCTCCACCTCATCGCCACCCGCATGATCGCGGCCGTCCGCTGCGCCCCACCCGCCAACAAACCCACCCCCACCGAACGCGACACCTGCGCCCCCTGGTTCCGCGCCGAACTGAACCTGGTCCTCCCCACCACCCAAGCCATCATCTGCCTAGGCAAATTCGGGTACGACGCTCTCCTCGCCGGACTGCAGTCCCTGGGCGCCACCATCCCCAAACCCCGCCCGCCCTTCGGCCACGCAGTCGAGCACCCCATCGAAACCCCGCACGGCACCGTGACCGTCCTTGGCTGCTACCACCCCAGCCAGCAAAACACCTTCACCGGCAAACTCACCGAACCCATGCTCGACGCCGTCCTCACCCGAGCCAAGACCCTCGCCGACCTGTGACCTGTAGTGGGCTTGCGGTTTTGTGACGGTGGTTGTGAGTGCTGGCGACCGGGTGCTTCGGGCCGCACCATGAGGGGATGGTGGTCCCTCGGGTGGGGGAGCGTTCGGTGGGTGAGATCACTCGCGGGAGGGTTTGTGAAATGTTTCACGAGCCCTTAGCGTTGAAGTGAACATGAAGTCGGAGAACCACTCAGGGAGAGTGAACCGCATGACAGCCCAGGTGCCGCACATCCTCGTCGTCGGAGGCGGTTACGTCGGGATGTACACCGCGTACGGCCTGCGCCGCGCGGCTCGCAAGGGCCGGATCCGGGTGACTGTGGTCGACCCGCGTTCGGTGATGACCTATCAGCCATTCCTGCCCGAGGCTGCGGCCGGCTCGGTGGAGCCGCGGCACGTGGTGGTGCCACTGCGTAAGACCCTCAAGGGTTGCCGGGTGGTGACCGGCCGGGTGACCGGGATCGACCACGCGCACAAGGTCGCCAAGGTGATGCCGGAGGAGGGTCCGGAGTACGAGCTGGCCTACGACCAGATCGTGGTCGCGCTCGGCTCGATCGCCCGTACGCTGCCGATCCCCGGCCTGGCCGAGGAGGCCACCGGGTTCAAGAACGTCGAAGAGGCGATCGCGCTGCGCAACAAGGTGCTGGACCGTCTCGACGTCGCGTCGTCGCAGCCCGACCCCGCGCTGCGCAAGTCCGCGCTGACCTTCGTCTTCATCGGCGGTGGGTACGCCGGTGTCGAGGCGTTCGCGGAGCTCGAGGACATGGCCCGTTACGCCACCAGGTACTACGACAACATCAAGCCCGAGGACATGCGCTGGGTGCTGGTCGAGGCCACCGACCGGATCCTGCCCGAGGTCGGCCCGGATCTCGGCAAGTACACCGTGGACCAGCTGCGCAAGCGCAACATGGACATCAAGCTGGAGACCCGGCTGGAGTCCTGCGAGAAGGGTCACGTGATCCTCAGCGACGGCGACGAGTTCGACGCCGACACGATCGTCTGGACCGCCGGCGTGAAGGCGAACCCGGCGCTCGCCGCGACCGACTTCCCGCTGGACGAGAAGGGCCGCGTCAAGACGCTGGCGAACCTGCGGATCGAGGGTGTCACCGACGCCTGGACCGCCGGTGACAACGCCGCCGTCCCCGACCTCACGAGCGAGACCGGCGCGTACTGCGCTCCGAACGCCCAGCACGCGGTCCGCCAGGCGCGCCAGCTCGCCGCGAACATCCTCCGGGTGGTCGACGGGCAGCCGCCGCAGGACTACAAGCACAAGTACGTCGGCTCGGTCGCGAGCCTCGGCCTGCACAAGGGCGTCGCCCAGCTGTACGGCGTCAAGGTGAAGGGCTGGCTGGCCTGGTTCCTGCACCGGACCTACCACGTGTCCCGCGTCCCCACCACGAACCGGAAGGCACGGGTCATCCTCGACTGGACGCTGGCGCTGTTCTTCCGGCGCGAGGTCACCAGCCTGGGCAGCCTGCAGACCCCGAACGACGAGTTCCGCCGCGCGACGCAGTCCTAATGATCGGCGGGAGCGGCACCCCATTCGCTGGGTGCCGCTCCCAGCTGTACGACGATCCGCCCGCCGCGCGTCACGGATGACTCCGGCAACCACGACTCAGCTCGCGTGCGCCCGTTCAACGTCAGCGACTGCACGTACTGGTTCGCATCCGATGTCGCCGGCGCTTCCACAGTCAGTCGTACGCAGTTGCTCCGCCGCAGCTCCACCTTCGGGAACAGCGGGCTCCCGACCAGCAGCTCAGCACGACCGGGAGTCTGCGGGAACAGCCCAATCGTGGCGAATACGTACCACGCGGACAGCGTGCCCAGATCGTCGTTCCCCGGGAGCCCCGACGGCCCAACGCCGTACACGGTGTCGACAATCTCCCGCGTGGTCGCCTGCGTCTTCCAAGCGACGCCGAGTCCGTTGTAGAGCCAGGGTGCGTGCAGCCCCGGCTCGTTGGTCGGGTCGTAGCGGAGTGCGCTGCCGCCCACGACCGCCCAGTTCCCGTTCTCGTCATGGAAGAAGCGTCCAGCCGGTGTACGGCGGAACCGTTCATCAGCGTGGCGAGCCCAGACACGTCCTGCGGGACCATCCAGGTGTACGTCGCACTCGAGCCCTGAGCGAACCCGACATCGGTGGACGGCGTGAACCCGGGCTGCGGGCGGACGGACTCTTCAACGTTAGAACGCCTAGGTTGCCATGCGGTGATGCTGAGGTGTCTAGTGCAACAGACCTGCATCGTGAACCAGCAAGGCGATTTGCACGCGGTTGTTCAGGTCGAGTTTGGTCAGGATCCGGGAGACGTGCGTCTTCACGGTCGGGACGCTGAGGTAGAGCGTCGCGCTGATCTCCGCGTTCGACTTCCCCTCGCCGACCGCGACGGCGATCTCACGCTCACGGGAGTTCAGGCCGTCGAGCCGGGCGCGCGCCTTGGCCTTGCGGTCGTCGTGGCCGGAGGCGGCGACGCGGGTGATCAGGCGTTGGGTGACGGCCGGCGAGAGTACGGGCTGTCCGCCGGCCACCCGGCGTACCGACTCGACGATCTCGGCCGGCGGGGTGTCCTTCAGGACGAAGCCGGCCGCGCCCGCGCGGAGTGCGCGCAGAACATGCTCGTCGGCGTCGAACGTGGTCAGGATGACGACCTCGGGCGCGCCCGGGCGCCGCCGTACCGCCTCCGTCGCGGTCAGCCCGTCGGTGCCGGGCATCCGGATGTCCATCAGGATGACGTCCGGAGCGAGCCGGTCGATCAGTCCTTGTACGCCGCTACCGTCACCGGCTTCACCGACCACCCGGATGTCCGGCGCGCCCGCGAGCATCATCTTCAGCCCGGCACGCAACAGCGGATCATCGTCGATGATCAGTACCCGAATGGTCATGCGGGCCACGGTAACCAGGCGAAGAGGCGGAACTCGCCGTCGGGGGTGCGACCGTGTTCCACCCGTCCCTCGACCAGGGCCGCGCGCTCGGCCAATCCCTTCAAACCCTGACCGTCTCCTCGTCTGCGGTTCGGCGCCAGGTTGCGCACCTCGACTTCGAGGCCGTTGCCTGGGGCACCGGTCACGCTGATGCTCACCTGCTCGCCCGGCGCGTGCTTCATCGCGTTGGTGAGACCTTCCTGCACGATCCGGTACGCCGTACGCCCGACGTGGTCCGGCAGTGGGCCGGGGGCATCCAGCGTGAGATCGACGGGCAACCCCGCGGTGCGGGAGCCATCGACCAACTGCGGCAGGTCGGCGAACGTCGGCTGCGGGAGTTCACCCACCGGAGCTCGCAGTACGCCGATCACCTCGCGAAGATCCTGCAGGGCCTGGTGCGCGCTGGCCCGGATGATCTCGGCGGCCCCGGAAACCTCCTCGGTGGACGCGTCCGGACGATAGGCCAGCGCGCCGGCGTGCACGCTCAGCAGCGACAACCGATGCCCGAGTACGTCGTGCATCTCACGGGCGATCTCCTCGCGGGCCCGCATCTGGGCCTGCTCGGCCTCGAGCTTGGCAACGGTCTCGGCCCGCTCGGCGCGATCGCGCAGCGTCTGCAGGAGTTGCCGGCGCGAGCGGATGTAGAAGCCCCAGCCGGCCACCGCGATGTAGACAGCCACGGCGGCGACCGCGAGCGCCTGCTGGTCGTCCTTCTGCCGGACCTGGAAGTACATGACCAGGCTGACGGAGTTCGCGACGAAGATCAGCAGCGACGTACGCCATGGCTTGTGGATCGCCACCGTCATGATCAGCAGCAGCGTCGCGCCGCTGGCCGCCTCGGAGTAGATCGAGACCACGGCCGCGACGAGGGCCAGCTGGACCGGCCAGCGCCGGCGGAACCAGAGCGTGAGGCAGAGCGCCATCCCCGACAGGAGGTCCAACGCGAGCAGTGTCTGGTTGACGGGGTCGCGCTCGCCTTCGCTGTACGTGTACAGGCCGAGCAGGACAGCCAGGACGAAGGTGATGCTGTCCACGATCCAGTCGCGCGTACTGCGGCGGTGCGTGGACCCGGTCATGCTCCGAATGTAGCGGTGCGTAAGCGCTCTCCGGAGCCTTTGGGGCTGTCCGGATACCGAAGTCGTTTTCTTGAGCTACTTAGGTCAACGGTAGGTTGCCGGGCATGAGTCAGCTCGCTGTCACCGTCATCGGACCCGACCGCCCGGGCATCATCGCGGACGTCACCGAGGCCCTGGCCGGGACCGGGGTCAACCTCGAGGACTCGACCATGACGCTGCTGCGCGGTCACTTCGCGATGATGATCGTCTGCTCCGGGCCGTTCGACGAGGTGAAGTCTGCGCTGGAGCCGCTGCGCGGCGAGCTGGTCATCACGGTGCGGCAGGTCGGCCCCGAACACGAGCACGCGCCGATCGGACCGCCGTACATGCTGAGCGTGCACGGGGCGGACCGGCCGGGGATCGTGGCGGCGGTGACACGGATGATCGCGTCGGCCGGCGGGACGATCACGGACCTGACGACCCGGCTCAGCGGGGAGCTGTACGTGCTGACCGCGGAGGTCGAGCTGCCTCCGTCCGCTGACCTGTCGATGCTCTACCGGGCGCTGGAGATCACTGCCGAGGAGCTCGGCGTCGGCGTCACGTTGCGCCCGGCCGAGAGCGACGACCTGTGACCGTCCTGACCGGCTGGAGCCCTTCGCAGCTAGGTGTTTCCGGCGAGGTTCTGGAGGTTCTCCACGCGCCGCACCCCGTCCTCGCGACCGAGGGCGCGACCGTGGATCCGCTCGACCCGGTCATGATTCAGCTCGCCGCCGACCTGGTCGCAACCATGCGGGTGTCGCCCGGCTGCGTCGGGCTGGCGGCGCCGCAGGTCGGAGTAGCTGCGCAGATGTTCTCGCTCGACGTCACCGATCACCCCAAGACCCGCACCTGCCACGGCGTCTTCGTCCTCTGCAACGCCGTCGTGGTCGAAGCATCCCGCCAGGAGAAGGGCCGCGAGGGCTGCATGTCCGTCCCCGACTTCACCGGCGACGTCAAACGCGCCACCCGCCTGACCGTCACCGGCGTCCTCCCCGGTACGACGGACGAGATCACGATCACCACCGATGCCTTCGAAGCCCGCGCCCTCCAGCACGAGATCGACCACTGCAACGGCGAGCTCTTCCTCGACCGCGTCGCCGGCGCCCACGCCGTCTACCCCCGCAAGGTCTACAAGTAAGTTGTAGTCTCAGTCCTCGCCGTACAGCCCGGGTGGCGGAACGGCAGACGCAGCGAGCTTAAACCTCGCGGCCCTAACAGGCATACGGGTTCGAATCCCGTCCCGGGCACTGACCTCTGACCTGCGAAGATGCGTTGCGGGGAATATTAGCCAGGCTGCAAGAACACCCGCGATGGTTGCAACAGCGGTTGCAGTTGTCACCGCAGTCATGCCCACAGCGCCTTCGCCATCTTGGCTGCAGCGTCCTCGGCAAGCTTGCTCGTCACATGGGTGTACCGCTTGGTCACCGCCAACGACGAGTGCCCGAGGATCTCCTGCACAACCCGGATGTCAACGCCCTGCTCGAGGAGCAACGTGGCCGCTGTGTGCCGTGCATCATGCGGCCGCGCGTCCCGAAGGCCGGCCGATTTGAGCATGGCCTTGAACTCAGCCCAGTCGCGCCGCGGGCTGATCGGCCTGCCAGTCGAACCAGCGAACACGAGATCCCAGTCCTCCCACTGATCCCCTGCGGCAAGCCGTTCCACTGACTGAGCCGCCTTCTGAGCCTTCAGTTGCGGGATCAGCGGCTCAGGGATGACGCTCCACCTGGTCTTGCCGCCCTTCGGCGGTCGGAACTCCCACTCACCACCCTGCCGCTCCGGGCAATACCGAGCGTGATTCACACACGCGGCAGCACACGTAGCACGATGACGAGTCTTTGCGCACTCGCGCGGATCTGAACAGCCATGCGAGAACCTCTTGCGCTTCACCTGCCGCACCTGAACACGACGCTTCTCAAGATCGAGATACCTCCAGCGCATTCCAAGAGCCTCGGACTAGCGACATCCTCAAGCTGGCTCCCGGCATGCCGGTCCTCCATGTCATCCACACCGCGCGCAGTGCAGATGGTGACGTCCTCGAAGTATCCGAGTCAGTTTGGCCGGCCGATCGCGTAATGCTCATCGACGAGTACGAGATCACCGCCGAAGCCGAGCAGCCAAACGCACAATCGGAGATCTAGGAGGACCAATGACAGACAAGCCAGAGTGGATGTGGCGTCACGCAACCGAACTCCGCAACCACTGGTGGTGGCGCCCAGGCTGGCACATCGGGACGCGCTTCTACGCCTTCCACCTCGCGGCGGGCGACCGGGACGAGCTCGCGGGTCTGATTGCGCGATATCAGCAGGCAATCGAAGGCATCCCAGGATTGGACATCATTCCCCGCGAATGGCTGCACATAACGATGCAGGGGCTTGCGTTCGTGGATCACATCTCGCCCGAAGACCTCGCGTCGGTGGTGAAGACGAGCCGCGCAGCACTGACCGAAGTTGATCCGTTCAGCCTCGTTTTCAATCGTCCTCTCATCCGACCAGAAGCACTCGTCCTGGTGCCGGAGGACGTGAGACCTCTCAACGACCTTCGAGACACTGTCAGGTCAGCGATCAACAAGGCTGTGGGGCAGGGCGTCATCGACTTGGGCTCCACAGACTTCCAACCACACGTGAGCTTCGCATACGTCGAGGCGGATCAGGCGGCCGCCGACGTGCTCACAGCGCTTGAAGGCGTCCAGAGCACAGCCACACGGTTCCGCGTCGATGAAGTGCCGTTAATCGAGATGCACCGCGACAACCGGATGTACGAGTGGCGGGTGCTCGACACGTTCCAGCTTTCAGCGAAGCACTAGGCCGCGGACGTGTTCCTGACCCACCTAGCCTCCATCGCTGGCGCTGTCCATCTTTAGGGCGCTGCCAGCGGCTGTCAGCGGCGAGTGGGTTTGTTGTCGTTAGCCGATCTCCGCGACCACCGCGGCGCAGACATCGTCGGTCCGGCCGGTCTGCTTGACGACGCCAATCCTGCGCAGAAGCTGGTCGTCGGACTGGTCAGTCGGGGTGCCAGCGTTGTCGAACAAGAACTCGACGACCGTCTGCCCAGTATTCTGGGCGATCCGCTCGCCGTTCTCGTTGTACCACACGATGTTGCCCATAAATTTGACCCGGTAGGTCAGAGTGCCGTCACCGTTGTCCGTGATGCGATGCTCACCGCCGTTGTACGACCCGACCGAGGTGACTGACTCTCCGTTCGCCACGTTGGTGGCGGAGTCTTTGAAGTCGGCGTGATCGAAGTTGTACACCAGACCATCGGGGCCGTGGGAGTTGATCCTGTACCTGCCGTCTGCCACGCCGGCTTCCGCGACCGTTAGGCCAGGAACGTCACAGTAGTCCTCAGAGAGCTGGGAGTACTCATCGTGGAATGTACCCCGCTCGATGAGCGCCGCCGAAGCGGAACCCGCCGTCCAGACCGACGGCCCGGACAGGCCGACCAACACGGCCCCCACAACTGTCATCGCACGAGATCGCCTCATGATGCCCCCGGTGATTGACGCGACGCACTTCGAATGGCGGCCCCGTTCCCGGCATACGCCTGGTCGAGCTACTGCGCAACGGCTCGACCGAGTCCGACCGTCTTTCCCACAGGAAGCTGCATCACCCGAACGAGCCTCATCTGCCGCGAGCTGTGCTTTCGGCTGTCGCAGATCACCTGGTGGACGAGTGTCGCGCATCACCGGACGGAGGACACTCCGTCGCCCCGGTTGCCCCCGGTGTGCCCCGGTCTGCCTGACAAGTTTCTCTACGTCTTCAAGACGGGCCCCTCCAGGGCCCGAAAGCGCGCCGCCACCACAGGGCGGGACGCCTGCCCGCCACTCCGCTCCGCTGCGTTCTGGGCGCGTCCCTTGGCTTGGCGCGCACGTGCCAACAGGGTGCCGGGGCGAAGACAGCAGAACTCGCCATCAACGCTCGACACCCTGTCGGTGCATCACTCGCCGGATGGCCGGCTACCCGCCTCACCCGATGACCCAAACCGCCCGCCTGACCGTGGGGGTTCCGCATCGCCCCGCTAGCAATCATGGAGAAGTCCGGTCCGGCCCGGCACGCGTCAAGCGCGCCTACGGCGTCGCAAGCGATCGAGCAAGCTCGACCCTTGACCCGCACCGCTCCGAACCTGAGGTCGGCAGCTATCGGGGCGACGCGGAGGACTGCCCGCCGCGCTGACACGTAGCCGTCAACTCTGCGAGGGAAGCAGACCCTCAGACGACTTCAAGGGACCGGGTAGTCGTCCCGGCCGCCCGCCCACTTGCGGTTGGGGGTCAGTCGTGTTCCGGGGTCAGACTGTTGTCCCCGGCGCGGTAAATGATCGGGACATGGCAGGGCACTCCGCAGATGCGATTCTGTACCGGAGCGGAGACAGGATGGCCACAGGCGAAGCCGTCGGCGTTGGCATCTATGGCGTGCCAGAAATCAGGGTCGTACCCCTGGTCGATTAGGTCACTCACAGACAGCAGCAGAGAGCCGGAGGGGCACCCTGTCTCTGTGGGTGTGCCAGCAGCCGCTGAGGTAGCGCTGAGCGCCATAAGTCCAGTGGCCATTAGGGTGCCCGCAGCACCAAGGGCTGCGACGCGGTGTAGTCGACGGAGCATGATTAACCCCCCTGGGTCATGATCACCACACATTGGCGCAGACAGCGCACGATGTTGGCCTGTTTCCGGATCGAGGTCTCGCCCCCCGGCGCCGCTCCCCTCATAGTGCGTGACCTCGCTATACGCGATACGCCGGCCATAGGCACCTGTCAAGAGAGAGGACCCAGCAGTACCTGAGCGCTGATCGTCCCGATCGCTGTGCGCGCTCCCCGATCGAACACAGGGTGGGACGCGGGTTGACGCGTAAGTGTCATCCACGGCCTGCAAACAGCGACCGACACGTACACCAGCGAAGTAAAGCAACCAGCTCGACCAAGAGCGGCCCGCATGCTCAACCTTGACCGTGCACAACTCTCGAACGGCTGTCGTCGACCGCCGAGCTCCGAGTTCGCAACGCGGGGCGTGGTTGCAGTAGCGGTTGCAGTTCGCCCCAGTACGCCACTGGTCGAAGGGGTTGCCGCCCAAGGTAGCCCGACTCCCATGAACCACCATGGACGGTCAAGGACGGGACCAGGTCGAACTTAAACCTCGCGGCCCTAACAGGCATACGGGTTCGAATCCCGTCCCGGGCACAAGACGCGAGTGTGGTCCGGCCCACGCGTGCTCCGCGGCCGCTCTCTTCGTCGCTCCGCTCCTCAGCGCACCCGCTACGCCCGCTCCCACCCACCCCCCGGCTCATCGCCGGTGCATCCCTCCCGGCTACCGCCGGGTCTTCTGGCTTTCGCCAGGAGTTGCCGGCTGCCGCCGGCGACCTGCGGGCTATCGCCCGGGGCTTGCGGGCTGCCGCCCGGTTGTGCGCGCTGCCGCGCGGCACCAGGCACTGTGTTCCACCAACAGAACGGCGACACACGTCCGCCAACTGATGTGCGACGGACTAGCAGCCTGGGCGACCACCCGGGACGCAGTGCCCAACGCACGGACATGCCGAATTGAGGACGTCTGGCTGTGGGTGCCCGGCCAATGTTCCGCACGAACGTGCGGATGCGCCCGTACGCAGTTCTACGCATGCCCGGCTCCGACAAGATGGGCACTCTTTCCGATGCCGTGCCACCGGCCCGCTGCATAGCGTGCGCCCATGGAGACTTCCCGAGAGCTACACCGCCTGGTTACCGGGTACCAGGTATCGCAGGCGGTGCATGTCGCCGCGACCCTGGGACTGTCCGACCTGCTCGCCGACGGCCCGAAAAGCGTGGCCGAGCTGGCTGACGCCACGGGGGCGGACGCACGTTCGCTGACCCGCCTGATGTACGCAATGGCCGCGGTCGGGCTGTATGTCGGCGACGGTGACGAGAGGTTCGCGAACACCGAGCTCGGTGACGCCTTCCGAACCGATGCGCCGAATTCCGTCGCCGGCTGGGCGCGCCTCGTCGGCCGGCCGTACCACTGGCAGACGTACGCCTCGCTGGAGCACAGCATCCGCACGGGTGAGAACGCGTTCGCAGCTGTCCACGGGGAGTCGGTCTGGGACTACCTTGCCAAGCATCCCGCCGAGCAGAAGGTCTTCGACGAAGCCATGACGGCCTTGTCCCAGGCGGTGGCCGACGAGGTCGTCAATGCCTACGACTTCGGTCAGTTCGGCACGGTCGTCGACGTCGGCGGCGGTCGGGGGATGCTGTTGGCCGCCGTCCTGTCGCGCTACCCCTCGGTCAACGGCGTGCTGTTCGACCGGCCCGACGTCGTAGCCGGCGCGCACGAACTGCTGTCGTCGATTGGTGTGTGGCAGCGCTGCCGAGGGGTCGGAGGCAGCTTCTTCGACTCTGTCCCGGACGGCGGGGACGCATACCTGCTCAAGGCGGTGATCCACGACTGGCCGGACGCCGAGTCCGTCGAGATCTTGCGCACCTGCCGGCGCTCGATGCCGGCGCACGGTCGCCTGCTGTTGGTGGAGCAGCTGCTGGACGAGTCTCCAGACCCCGTTCGGACGGCGCTGTCCGATCTCACCATGCTCGTCGTGGCAGGCGGCCAGGAACGTACGACGGACGAGTACCGCTCGTTGCTTGCGGCGGCCGGCTTCGACCTCATCCGTACGGTGCCGACCGGGAGCGATGTATTCGTGCTCGAGGCAGCGCCAGCTCAGTAGACGCCGTCCGTCTGTTCCGGGATTCCCATCGTCGGCGCACCCCCAGCTGCTCGGTGCTCCGCACACGAGGTCGAGTATGAACACAGTCGCATGCCGTGTTCAGGCGACGAATCTCGGATCGTCGCAGCCCATGTCGCGCATCTTCGCGGCCGAGAAGACGATCATGAATCTCGTCGCCCGCAGTGCCGACACCCTCCGTTGACGGACCGTACGGGATCGCGGCCGCGGACCGCGATCAGCAGTCGGATCAATAGAAGACCGCCGGAGATCGGTCTAGTCGACCATTAGAGCGGGACGGCACCACGCAAGCTCGGGCGGCAGGCCACCATCTTCAATGCGAGCGTTGGCGAGGAGCCGCATCTTCTCGTTGGCGAAGTGCTGGGCGATGAGTGCTTCGGCGAGGTGCTGTCGTGCGTCGGCACTGGTCATGTTTCCTTTGCACAGCTACACCAAGACAGGGGACCGCGACCTGCGGCGTGCTGCCGAGGGCAACCGTCTCACCGACGTACGGCGAGTCGTCGCAGGCGGCCTTGTTGTTCACCGTCACGTTCTTCGTGGCGTCGCCATCGGCCGCGTGGTTCGCCGGCACTGTCTCGATGACGGCGTACGTGCCGACCAGCAGACTGTCGACGCACGGTTCTCCGTGAGTGCATACACAGAGCCCAAGGCGTGGGCCTTGGGCTCTGTGCTGTTGCTGTTTTGTTGGTTGCGGCCGAGTGAACCTAACCGCCGATCAAGCGTCGATCACGGGTCGATCACGATCGTGCAGTGGACGGTCGTTGGTGCCTCCACTCCGGTGACGGTCCGGGAGGTGTCCCAACCCGTCGCGGGAGTGTCGCTGCCGGTACCCGTCGTGTTGTCACAGGTGATCGTGGCCGATGTCTCTCCGGAGCCACCGTCCCGGAAGTTCACCTGGATGTCGGACAGCGGCGGATCCGTGAACGTCACGACAGCCGCCCCTGTTGGCGGGGTGTCGGTGCAGTTGGTCCCTGTGACCACGGTGACCGTCTCCGGTCCGGGGTCCGTGGGGAGCCCGTAGCCGGGCGGCGCCGACGTCTCGGTGACGTCGTAGTCGCCGGGCAGCAGCCCGGAGACACACACCTCACCGATGGTCGGGTCCTCGTCGCCTGCGCCGTTGTCCGTGACGCTGGAGCCGTCATACGAGAAGACGGCACCCGCCGCAGACACTGGTCCGCCCTTGGTGCTGTTCTTCACGATCGCCAAGGCACCGACCTGCAACGTGTTGGTGTACGTGCAGTCCACGGTGTCGCTCGCCGCGAGGTTGAAGCTGACCGTTCGACCGCTGATGGTGATCGTCGTACCGTCCCCTGTCTCAGAGGCCGAGCAGTTGAGGTTGGTAAACGCGAACGTCGGGGCCGGATCCGTCTCCGTGACGCTGTAGCTTCCCGCCTGGACCGCGCCGCCGTAGTCACGGGACTCGCCGTTCTTCAGGCCGAAGGTCGCCGGGACCAGGCCACCGGTTGTCGTGTAGTTGAAGGTGGTGTCCGTCGGATCCGGGCTCGGGTCGGTCACCTTGCGGATGATGACCCGGCCACAGTTGGCGATGTTGACGTTGCCCGGGCCGACCAGATCCTTCATCTGCGCGGTTCCGGAGTTACCGGACGACCGGCTCACGGCGTAGGTCTTGCCGAAGGCCGTGCAGACACCCGGCGTGAACACACCGGCGTCGGTCAGGTTGATGATCGCCTCACCGAACTCATTGATCCCAGACGTCGACGACACCGACGTCTGCGCCGGTGGAGTCGGCGGCGTGTTGGTGTCCAGGACCGACGCCGTGGTGTTCACCCTGCCCTCGGCGAAGCCGCCTGCGGTCAGGTTGGTCGCCGTTCCCCAGCACGGCGGGCTGACGGAGCCCACCTCGCAGGCTCCGGAGGTCACCCAGCGTCGCAGCGTGAGCACAGGGGCGTCCCCGGCGCCGCCCTCGAAGTCGTACACGATCAGCATGTCACCGGCGGTACGTTGCACCAGGCCGTCCGAGCCGGCCGGACACGCGGTGGAGCTCTGGTTGAACTCGAAGCCGATGTGAGCAGACGGCGACGTGGTGTTCTGCGGGATGCGCGTCCAGGCCAGGCCCAGGAATACGTCACCGTTCACCGTTTTGCTGGTCACGTAGACCCGTTCCAGGTCGTCCTTGTTCGGCGCCTTCCCGGTATTCACTGTCGGACAGTTGTTGTCCTGCTTCGTCCCGCCAGCGAACGCGGAGTCACTGTTCGTGGCTTGTGCGTCCTCCAGACCGGTGAACGCCCAACCCGCAACAGTCTTGACGGCCGTTCGGCTCGGTGCGGTGCCCGTCCAGGTAGTCGGAGCGAAACTGTTCCAATCGAAGTTGATCGGTGCCTGCGGCGCCAGGTTGCCGTCGTCGCCCTCGAATTGCGCCGCATCCGAGACGGGACCCGCAAACGCCGGCGACGAGGTCGCTACCAGACCGAGTGTTACCAGGGACACGGCCGCCAGCCCGATGATTCCGCGCCTGTGCCGTAGCCCCCGACGGTGAGCGTGCTCACCGCTCTTACGTAGTCGAATCATGCTGATGCTTCCCTTCGATTCGTCGATTCCCCGAGTCGAGGCGGCCGCTCCGCGAACCGTCTTGTCACACGTGTCGACCTGTGCACAGCGAGACTCAACCGGTCGAGCCGGCTATGCCGCACGCGCGTCGGCGGCGACCGTGGCGGTCCCGGTCCGGCGCGCAGGACTGCGGGCGAGCGGTTACTCCACCGTTCGCCGAAATGTTCGAAATCCCCCACTGCATCCCCCACAACAGAACGAGTCACCCATACACATCAAGCAACTAGGGGCGCTGACTGAATCGACCTATGCACGCCGCCCCGGTAGCGGCGGCCCTGGAACGCCGGGTGCCACCAGAGCGGAGATCGGCGTGGGCGGCGGGATCGTTGACAGTCCCGCCGCCGTCGCGGGACGCGATGCTGCTCGTCGAGCACCGAGACGTGTCATGTCAGCTGGTCAGGTGGACCGGAGGCAGGTCGTCACCGGTCAGCGTCAGATCGAACGCGGCCGACAAGATGCGGACCTGCTGGTTGCCTGTGCACGTGAGCGTGGAGATCGGCGCGATCGTGAGCGAGCCGGTCGTTTGCCCGTTACGCACGGGGAAGGTGCCTGTCGCGTTGACGTTGATCGTCTCGGTCTTGGGTACTCCGTTCACGGGGTTGCCGCTCTTGGTGAAGCATTGCGACGTTGTGGTGACGGTGCCGGTGAGGTTGAAGTCGACAGACGTCACGGTGTTACCGAGTCCGGCCGCCTTCCACTCCACGACGAGACTGTTGCCTTGTACGGTGGCCGTCGGGCCCTTGACGTAGTGTGGGCTGTCCGCGAGGGCCGGAGAGGCCCCGACCGCGATCACGGTCAACGCCGCGAACAGCGTACCCACCAGTGTGATCAGCTTTCTGCGCATGAATCCCCCTAGGACGTTCTGATACCTTGTCGGACTTCCAGCCCGGTTCCAGCCCGTGCTGATGTTGGTCAGACAAACATTGGTTCTACCAACAGTGGTCAGACCAACATTGGTCCGGCCGATGGTCGATGACTGGGCGCAGGCCGCCTCCCCGTTCACGTTCGCGGGGTGCGTTGCTCATGGGACGGCATCGCAGTGCGCAGGGTCTCTACGCGGCTCGCAGCGATGGCACCGCATTGGGTGCATGGTTGAGCGCGCCTGCAGTGTGGGCACGCTTACGCGTGTCGATCACTCCCCGGGCACACTTGGTAGGCTGTGAGCTACCCTCTCGTGCGGGCGGGTAGTGGGCATCATGAAGTGGCGCTTCGTGAGATCGCAAAACGCACGCGCGGGAGGGCCACGCGCACGCCGCAGCGCCGGACCCGACCAGTATGTCCGCCCGGTCGGCCGCGCCGAAGCACGAAGAAATAGGTCCACATCGACCCCCATGCCGACACCCGATGGTGCCGACCGACTCTGCGCGCCCCCTCGCGCCGACTCGATTTGACGTTAACAAATCGTGACCCGCCCGTCTAGCAAGTACCTGCAGACACTTGCCGATACGAGTCAGCTCAACGAGCATTGACTCAGCTCACACTGACTGAGAAATAGCTGAGTGATGGGGATAGGGGCTGATTAGGTCGGCCAGCCGCATGGATGTTTCGAAGCGGGCGCGGGTCCACGCTGCGCTCGGTGACCCCGGTCGGCTGGCGATCGTCGACCTACTGACCGCCGGCGATGCCGCGCCCGGCGAACTTGGCGCCGCGCTCGGGCTGCCCACCAACCTGATCGCCCACCACGTCACGTGCTCGAGCAGGCCGGTCTGGTCAGGCGGAACCGTTCCGACGCCGATCGGCGCAGAACCTACATCCAGCTGATACCTGAAACCCCGGCCGCCGCCGCGCCGGTGCTTGCGGCGGCACGGCGGATCGTGTTCGTCTGCACCCACAACTCCGCCCGCTCCCAGCTTGCCGCGGCGATCTGGCCCCAGCACAGCCCGATCCCCGCCGCATCGGCCGGCACCGACCCCGCCGACCACCTCCACCCCCGCACCATCCGCATCGCACGACGCCACGGCCTACACCTCGACCGTGCCGCCACCGCCCACATCCGCGATACCGTCCGCCGCGGCGACCTGGTAGTCGCGGTCTGCGACGCCGCCCACGAACTACTCACCCGCGACCCGCCCCGGCCCAAGCCCCGGCGCCGGCTGCACTGGTCCGTGCCCGACCCTGCAGCCGTCAACACCGACCGCGCGTTCGAAACCGCCTACGCCGACCTGCTCAGTCGCATCACCCGGCTCGCCCCCGCCCTCACCCCGTCCACACACTGACCGACCACAACCCCACACCAGACCGATCGCGCTCGAGCCTCCACGAGGGGCGCCGACGCGTGCCGACGTGCGGGTCGGCGGCGTGCGCAAGGTGGCGAACCGTCCGGCCGACGCTGGCGGGTCATGCGAACCGCATCCCAATGCGCACAGACGGGCCGTCCGCGTCCGCTCCTTGAGACCTCGAGCTCCCGTCGCGCGACAACGCTGGATCGCCGCACAATTGCCGGTCACGGCGCACGGTGTAGACACGCGTCCAGGCTTCGCGCGGCGAGCGGCGACGATGGCCGGCAGGTACCCGCGTGATCGGGCGCACGGCGCACGGCTGCTCTCCAAGATTGACGCGCGGTCCGCCGGTACCGCACGGCCCTTCTCACCGGTCGGGACCGCCGACATGCGCCCGATCGACTTGCTGTGCTGATCAGCCGACAGGCTGGCCGCGCACGACGACCTTGCGCACCTCCCGCAGCCCTGTCAGGTCCCGGGCCAGGTCACCGGCGACCACGATCAGGTCCGCGTCGTAGCCGGGGGCAAGTTTCCCCTTGCGCTCGCCCAGCCCGCACACCTGCGCAGCGATGCTGGTGGAAGCAGCCAGTGAGTCCACCACACCGGCCACGGCGGCGAGCTCAACTATCGACTCGACGTACAGCCCGTGGGCCTTGTTGGGCGCGATCCCGGCGTCGGCGCCGCCGACCAGCCGGACCCCTGCTCCATGCATCCGCCTGACCAGGCCCTGGCGTTTCTCGATCAGCTCCTCGGGGGTGACTCCGGCCTCGCGCATCCGCTGCTGTAGCGCCTCCGGCGCGCGGCGCAGCGCCTCGACGGTGAACCCTCCGACGGTGGGACACACGGCCATCCCGCTCGCGGCCAGCGCCTGAAGTTGCGCGTCGGAGGCACTGATATCACGCAGCGCGGCCAGCCCCGGCGCGGCGGCGTCTTCCGACCGCGTCAGAAAGCCGGCGTGCTCGAGCCCGTCGGTGCCGACGGTGACCGCCTGGTCGATCGCCAGGGCCGCGTGCGCGTGCGCGGTCACCGCCAGCCCGGCGGCGTGGGCCGCGTCCACGAGCCGCCGCAGGTCGTCGAGGGCGAACTGGGGCGCATAGATGTCGCTGTCTGGTGTGTTGATGCCTCCGCTGGCCATCACCTTGACCACGTTGACCCGCCGCTCGACCCGCTGCCGGACCGCGGCCTGCAGCGCGTCGGCCCCGGCTGCCTCCCCGCCGAGGTACCAGCAATGCCCGTGGGGCGTCGTGATCGGCGGGCCCGAGGCTACGATCCACGGCAACCCGTCGTCGCGGGCGCGTTGCGCGTCGCGCCGGTTGACGACGTTGAAGTTCCGGTCGCCCAGGTCGCGCACCATGGTCACCCCCGCGGCCAGGTGCCGGCGCAGCGCCTCGGTCACCACGGCCTCGATCTCCTCGTCGCTGTAACCGGCCACCCGGTCCAGCGCCATCGACCCGCTGTCGGCAACTAGGTGCACGTGAGTGTCGATCAGGCCGGGCAACACAGTCGCGTCGCCGAGGTCGTGCAGCGGGCAGTCGGCGGGAAGGTCGTACGCCGCGGCCTCGACCCCGAGGATGCGGCGGCCGTCGACCAGCACGGTGGCGCCTCCCGCGACGAATCGCTCACCATCGAAGCAGGCAGCCGCCCGGACCGCGTACATAGGACTCACCTACACCCATGGGCCGGAGCCTGACAAGCAACGGCTGGGGACACGGCCGGGCGAGGGATGACCGCGGTTATGCCGCCGCGCGGTGAGTGATGATCTGCCCGGGCCACCAGGCCTGGCGGCCACATTTCCTGGCTGGATGCCCCCCAGGGGGCTCCGGCCGTCGGTAGGCTCACCGACGGCCGGGCCCACCGGGGACTGGACCCAAAGGTCGGGCAGCGGGGTCCTCGGACGTAGTGCTGGTCGTGGTGCGAAATCCTCGGCACCGAGGAGGAAATTCGCGTGTGGTGCGGCGAAAGCTGTACGCAAATCTGCTGGTAGAGGTCCAATCGCAAGCTGTAGGTCCTTCTCGTAATGAGAAGGTCGTCAGTCCGACGTCGACACGTGGCCCAACCGGAAGCGCGTGGCGCGGAGGCAGCACCCGGCCGCGGACGTTCGCGGCTTCAATCTTCTCGCCTCGGTGCGGCCGGACACCGCCGGCTGTGATCCGCAAACTAGTCCCGCAACTCTTGTCGGCTAACTGATGCGCGACAGGCTGGTGTGCCGACCACCTGACCCGCCGACAACGAACGGATCTGCCGAATTCAGGACGTTCCTCAGGGAGTCCGTCGACCTCCGCTCAGCGGACGGCTGTGAGGTCGAGGCCAGTCCCGGTGGGGGCATCAGGGCAGACGGTTGTGGTCGATGGTGTAGATGACCTCGGCCCTGAGGGTGGTCAGGATCGCGGTCTCGACCTCGGCGGACTCACCTGTGCTGGCGCGGTCGCTGGTGGTGACGTCGGGTGAAGCCCGGCTCTGCCCTGGTGCGGTCGACGGCGCGGCTGAGTTCGTTGCAACCGGTCCGGCCGGTCAACCAGTCGGCGTTAAGGTGACCCACGCCCGCTCGGCATGATGGCGGTATGGCAGCGGCGGATGGATGACAGATCGTCCTCGGCTGAGGCTGTGCGTGGCTTCGGCTGGGGTTGGCGAGTTAGTCAGCGGGCGTACAAACGAGTTCGCCGCCGAACTGCCCGGACTGCTCAATGATCCGGAAGCCGTGGCGCTCCAGTTCGAGGCGCAGGGCCTCGGCCGTCAGGTGACGGCGGTGCGGGATGTACCAGGAGCTGCCGAATCGGACCGAATCGGTGACCTGGGTTGGCACTGGGGTCCAGACGATGCCGGTCCTCGGGTCGTAGTGGTCATCGTCGTCGTGGACGCGGCCGGGTTCATACATCGCGGTGCTGATCAGATACCGGCCATCAGGTTGGAGCCGACGGTGCACGCCCGCCAGGACGTTGCCGCGGTCGACGTCTGTGACTATGGACTGGAGGCAGAAGATGTCGATCACATAGTCGAAGCGGGCATCGGCATCCGGCCACTTACAGATGTCTTGCACGGCGAATCGGATCTCCAGGCCGCGCGCCTCGGCGAACTGGCGGGCTACCGCGATGGCGTCCGGCACAAGGTCAACAGCGTCGACCTGGAAGCCGCGCTGAGCAAGGAAGCAGGCGGCCGCGCCTGTGCCGCAGCCGTACTCAAGCACCCGACGACCGTGGGCCTGCTCGCCGGTCGGCAGCACGCGATCCAGGAAATCACGGGCCTGGAAGTCCTCGTATGCCACGCCTGTATCGCGTGTGTGCAGGTCGTTCCATAGGTTCAGGCCTTCGCGACGAAGGCGCTCGTACGCGGCCATATGTTCCGCTTCGTAGTATCGACCGGACATCCGTGCAGTGTATGACCGGACGCCAGCCACCACGCCCTAAGCAGTCGACGCCGGGATACGGACTTCGCTGACGGGCTCATGACCAGAGCGCGCGCAACCGCTCGTCCCAGATCTGGTGTTCGAACGTACGGACATGCCGCCGAGAGTGAACCGCGCGGCGCCGGCTCGGATCTGGCGCACAGGGCAGATCTGGGCGATCTGATTGTGGGTCTGCTCCGAATTGCTGGCGCAATGGGTGTTCGGCTGTCCGCGATGTTGCGGTCGGGTGAGTGCTGACAGGTCTGTGAGGAGGACGCGATGGTCACGAAGTACGCGGTGTTGGGGGTGGCGGCGGTCGCGCTTGCCGCCGTGACCGCTGCCACGACGTTAGGCACGGCCGGCGTCTTCAACGTGTCTGACCGTGAAGCGCCACGGATCATGCTCGACCCTGCGGCGGACAACACAGACGTCTTCGCGCTCCCCGCGCAGGAAGGGCCTGGCAAGCTGATCGCCGCTACCAACTGGGTGCCGCTCGAGAGCCCGGCCGGCGGCCCGTACTTCGGCAAACTCGACGTGGTCTGAACGACATTCGACCGGTCAGCGGTCGGGTCGCGTGCACGAAGTACGCCGGGCAAGCGGCTCGCGGTTGCCACCCGTCGACGGGCACGGGCCGCGGCACGATGATCGCCGTCGAGCCGGTCAACGGGTCGGTGAGCCCGATCCGGTCGCGACCGGCGAACTCGCGAAAGCCTGTCACACCGAGGAATGGGCGGGAGCCTACGTCAACGTACTCCGCTTCCTGCTGGCGAAGGTCTTCGACGCCACTGACGCGCTGTTCGGCACGAGTGCTGCACATCACGCCGGCGCAGGACATCACCGGCCCTGCCGAGTGGAATAGTCCGAACGTGGGGATCCTGGACAAAACAATCACGACAATATTCGCTCTCCTGGGCGGCGTTGCCATGGTCGGTGTCGCCACCGACCTCGGCACAGTGGTGGCGACGGACAACGTCCGCGAGCTACATGCCTACGAGGCTGCGCCGCGCTGCTCGGCCGCGCCGTCCACACCGGCCGAATGCCGGTGGACGGAGGAGTTCACCGTGTCCGATATTCACGTCGTCCGGAGCTACCAGACGGGCGACCGCAACGCTGTCCTGACCAGCGCGTCCGGCGCCAGGTGGAACACGGGGTTCCCCAACAGCGGCCCCATCCTCGATCAACTCGACGAGGGCGACCGGGTGACCGGCACGATCTGGCGCGGGCGGCTGACCGAGATCACAGCCAACGGGGACCGCCAGGAGACCGGAAGGGCCCCGGCCGGCGGGAGCGGGCCTGACATCCTGGCGCTGGTCCTGACCTCCAGCGGCCTGCTCGTGATTGTCGTCTGCGCTTGGCGGCTGCAACGCCGCCGCGCGACCCCGGCCATGGAAGCCACCCTCGGCCTGAGCATAGGGCTGCTCTTCGTGGGCCTCTTCTCCGCGGTCGTGCTCTTTGTCCTCGCCGATTTCCTGGCGCCGAGCGTGGCCGACAACTTCTGGCTGTTCGCGGCCATCTTCTGCGCCGGCGCCGCCTGGATGACGTTCATGGAACGCCGGAGCCTCAAGGCACCGCGCACCCCGGGCATTCCGATCTAGGGTCAGGTCTCGAGGGTGGTGGTGATGGTCGCGACCGCGGGCAAGCGGTAGACGGAGATGTGGGAGGGGGAGTCGGCGGTGAAGGGGGTGCCGGTCCAGTCGGCGTGGCGGGATTCGAGGGTCAGGCCGGCTAGTTGGGCCATGAGGTCCAGTTCGGGCGGCCAGATGTAGCGGTGGGGGCTTCGGAAGAGTTGGGCTGAGCTGCCTTCGCCGAAGTGGAAGTGGTGGGAGACGACGTGCTGGTTCAGTACGTCGTACGTGTCCAAGAGAATGTAGCCGGGATCGGCCACGCCGACGGTGGCGGGGATGCCGGGTGGGAGGCGGCGGAGCTCGGGGACCCAGAGTTCGATGACGAAGCGGCCGCCGGGGGAGAGGTGGCGGGCCGCGTTCCGGAAGCAGGCGACCTGCTCTTCCTGGGTCAGCAGGTTCGAGATCGTGTTGTAGACCAGGTAGACAAGGGAGAACTCGCCGGGGACGCGCACCGCGGACATGTCGCCGACGGCGACGGGGATCGTGGCCTCGTCGGCCTTCGTGCGCAGCTGGGCGAGCATCGCGGTGGCCATCTCGATCCCGCTGACCGGTACGCCGCGTTCGGCCAGCGGTACGGCGACCCGCCCGGTGCCGATCGCGAACTCGAGCGCCCGCCCGCCACCCGCGAGCTCGGCCAATCGGTCGATCGTCGGTCCCAGCACTTCCGGGGCGAACATGCCGGCACCCGGGGTGTCGTAACGGCCAGCGGCGTCGGCGTTCCAGATCTCGTTCTGCCGCGCCGCGGCCGGTGCGAGCCAGCGGAGCTTGTCCTCGCCGCCGTCCTCGCCGATCTTGCGGAAGCCGAGGCGGTCGTACAGCCGGCGGGCATTCGGGTTGTCCTGTTCCACTCCGAGATCCAGCGGTACGCCGGTACGAGCGGCTTCGGACTGCAGCTCGGTGATGATCGCCGTACCGATCCCGCGGTTCTGGATCGTGGGGTGGAGCTGGATCCCGTTCAGCTGGATGGATTCCGCGGTGCGGCTGACCCGGAGGCGTCCGACCGGGCGACCGTCGAGCTCGACCACACTCAGGCTGGACGACTCGTCCTCGAGCAGGTCGCGGCGGTGCCACTCGGCGAACCCGGCGCGCCACGCATCCTCTTCGAAGTCGGCGTGCAGCCTGCCCTGGGCGCGGGTCGCTTCGAGCGTGACGTCGGTGAGGAAGTCGACATCGGCCGACGTGGCCGGGCGAAGACGGTATGGCTCTGTCATGGCACCCCAACCTAGGCGCGCGGGTCCGCGCCAGGCCACGGCTTTTCTACTCGCCGACCAACCCGTCGGTGGACTCGCGAAGCAGGTCGAGATGGCCGAGATGACGGGCCGTTTCCTCGATCAGGTGGGCGATGGCGTACCGAAGGGTGAAGGTCATCTCGTCCGAGCGGGCGCGGTCATCGAGCGACGCTGCCGCGACGATCTCGCGCGAGCGGGCGCATTCGGCCCGGTACGACGCCAGTACGCCGTCGACCGTGTCGCCGGGAGCGATCGGGAACCCGCCGTGGGGGTCCTCCTCGGTCCACGGCCACTCCACATCGAGCCCCGCGAAGTCGATCGCGAACCAGAACCGCTCCACCGCCGTCAGGTGCTTGACGATGCCTGCCGGCGTCAGCGCGGACGGGTGGACCGGGCGGGCGAACGCCTGGGCCTCGGTCAGGCCGGTGAGCTTGAGCTCGATGGTCGAGCGGAGAAAGTCGAGCAGGCCGGTGAGCGTACTGCGTTCGTCGGCGTCCTCGGCGGGTCGGATGCGGGCGATTTCGGGCACTCGATCACGGTAGGCCCGTAGACCTCTGTGAGAAACGTTGATTGCCGGCGTCGGGTGAGGATCAATAGGAGTGTGGAGACCTACCGCAATCCGGTCCTGGCGGGTTCGCTGCTCGTACCCCCGGCCGTGTGTGCGCTGCTGACGCCGTTCCGCGACAACTTCGACAACGCGAACGCGGCGCTGCTGCTCGTCGTGGTGATCGTCGGCGTCGCGGCGTTCGGGATCCGGCTGGCCGGTGTACTGGCGGCGGTGTCGAGCGCGGTGTGGTTCGACTTCTTCCTGACCGTGCCGTACAACACGTTCACGATCAACAGCAGTGACGACGTCGAGCTGACGATCCTGCTGGTGCTGATCGGGGCCGCGGTCACGGAGATCGCGATCTGGGGCCGGAGGCAACAAGCCAAGGCGTCCCGGCATCGCGGGTACCTGGACGGGGTGATCACCACCTCGCAGGCGGTCGCGGCCGGCGGGTCCACCGATGACCTGATCGAGCAGGTCCGCGCGGAGCTGACCGCCGTACTGGGGATCGATGCGGTCAAGTTCGTTGCCGGGGACAAGCAAACGCAGGCGCCGCGGCTGAACGCGGACGGATCCGTGACCCGCGGCGGCCACATCCTCAAGGTCGAACGCGACGGCCTGCCGACGAACTCCGAGATCGAGCTGGCCGTCCAGCACGCCGGCGAGACCCGCGGCCGCTTCCTGCTGATCGCCGCCGCCCACATCGCCCGCCCCGACCTCGAGCAACGCCTCGTCGCCGTCGCCCTGGCCGACCAGGTCGGCGCCGCCCTCTCCTCCCGCGAGGCTCTGCACCCGCACCTCTGACCCATCCCTCCGATCCGGCCTGCGGGAGCACCACGTCCTGGGTGGCCGCCGGTCCCGGCGTCGTGCCTGCCCATACAGGCACGACGCCGCCAGACCGTGATTTCCTTGCGTCCAAACGCCCGTACGACGTACTCGCATCGGCAAGCGATTGAGTTGTGCAACCGTTTGCCCAGCGGGGGTTTCGGTTGGGGAACATCGGGTTGATTCTCAGATGTTGTTAAGGGTGGGACCGTAGTATCTCGATACGGCCCCGGATGTGGGTCACCAGGAGGATGACATGCAGAGCAGTAACCCGGTCCTGAACCGGTCGAGTGCGTTCGCGCCTGGCCAAGGCCAGGCGTATCCGGGCGCCGCTCCATACGGCCAGCCTGGACCGTACGGCTCCGGCGGTGTGCCGCCGCAGCAGTACCAAGGTGCTCCGGCCGGCAGCCGCCCGATGACGATGGACGACGTGATCGTCCGGACCGCCGCGACCCTGGCCGTCGTCACGGTTGTCGCCGCGATCGCCTGGAACACGATCCCCGACTCGGTCGTCACCCCCGCTTTCCTGGCCGGTGCCCTGCTGGCCTTCGTGCTCGGCCTGGTGCTGTCGTTCTCCCGCAAGGTGAACCCGGCGCTCGTGATGGTGTACGCCGCGGCCGAGGGTGTGTTCCTCGGGATCGGCAGCAAGTTCATCGCCAACTGGGTCGGTGACTCCGGCATCATCGTGCAGGCGGTGCTCGCCACGCTGGTGACGGCCGGTCTGACGCTGGCGACGTACAAGTACTTCGCGATCAAGGTGACGCCGCGATTCACCAAGATGGTGATCATCGCGACGATGGGCTTCGCCGGCGTGATCCTGATCAACTTCATCGCCAGCCTCTTCGGCTTCAACACCGGGATCGGCGGGTTCGGCGCGATGGGCCTGGTGTTCGCCGCGCTCGGTGCCGGCCTGGCGGTCTTCAACCTGATCCTCGACTTCGACATGATCGAGCGGGGCGTCGCGCACGGTGCCCCGCAGAACGAGGCCTGGCGGGCCGCCTTCGGCCTGACCGTCACCCTCGTCTGGCTGTACTGGAACATCCTGCGCATCCTCGCCATCCTTCGCGGCGGCGACTGATCCCGCAGTAACCCGAAGGGCCGGCCCACCAGGGCCGGCCCTTCGGCATTTCGTGCGCTGTCCGAGCTGCCAGGCGGCGGCGCGGGGGCGTCGACTTGCGTGGGTTGGGACACCTTCAGGCGGCCTTGAACAAGCAATAACCTGTCCAAGCCCGCCAGTTCCCACCCCAACCCACCACTTCTTGTCCCAGGCCCCCGGTTGCTGTTCAGCCCACCGGTTCCTGTCGCAGCCCCCGGTCGTTGTCCGGGTCGCCAGTTCTGGTTGCGGCATGTACAGAGAATCCGGACGGGAAATGTCCGGATGTGGTTCTACGCTGACGGCATGACGCGACTGGCGGCGGGTGAGTTCGAGCAGGCAGATGGTGTGGGGGACTGGCGGGTGCTCGGGGGTGGGCTGAGTGCATGGTTCACGGCTAGGTCGCTGAGCGCTGGGGCGGAGCTGATCACGCGCGTCGCGGAGCTGACGGGTGGGAAATGGCTGCCGGATGTGGATCTGCGCGCCAGTGGCGTGCACGTCCGGATTGGCGCGTCAGAGCCGGCGGGGTTCGCCGAGGATGATGTCGAGCTGGCCCGCACGGTCTCGGCGGCGGCGCGGGAGCTGGGTTTGGTGGCGGATCCGGCCGCGCTGCAGATCCTGCGGCTGGCGATCGATGTCGTCGACCGGCCCGACGTGATGTCCTTCTGGCGTACGACGTTCGCCTACGAGCCGATCGGTGACAACGCGCTCGCAGACCCGTTGCACCGGGATCCGGCGATCTCCTTCCACCCCACGGATCAGCTACGGCCATTGCGGAATCGGATCCATGTTGATGTGAGCCGGGGCGCCGAAACGGTGGACGAGGTCAAGGCCGCCCTCTCCCAAGAGCCGTACGGCGCCTACGGCCTCACGCTCGCCGATGCCGAAGGAAACGAGATCGATCTGGTCCCGGGGGATGGGCTGCCGGACGCGGCGGACTGGCAGACGCAGTTCGGAGCGATGACGTTCTACCCGACGGCATCGCCCGTACAGGCGAGCGGACTCGCCGCAGCCGTGGCCAGGTTGGCCGACGACGCGGACGAGCCCGTCCTGGTGGATCTGCGGCCGGACGGCGTCACGATCGACGGCGGGAAGGACCAGTGGGAGGTCGACGGCGAGGCCCGGCCGGAATTCGTGGAGCTCGCCGGTCGGATCCAGGCGGCAGCCCACAACCTTGGCCTGACGGCGGACCCCACGCGGCTGAGGTTCGTGCAGCTCGGCATCGACGCTGTCGATGTCCCCACGGTACGAGCGTTCTGGAAAACGTTGCTCGGCTACGAGCCCGACCCGCGCACCGACCTGACCGACATCTACGACCCGCGCCGGCTCAACCCGGTCATCATGTTCCAGGAGATGGACGCCTCGGACGAGGACCGCCGCAAGCAGCGCAACCGGATCCACGTCGACCTCGACGTACCGCACGACCAACTGAAGGCCCGCATCGACACCGCGCTCGCAGCCGGCGGTCGACTCGTGACCGAGACCCCGCAGCAGTGTCTGCTCACCGACCCGGAGGGCCTCGAGATCAGGCTCATCACCCAGGACACATGAAGACCTGCCCCTCCACCTGAAAGGGCAGGTCTTCTGAGAGTTCGCTCCTGTTCGGGATCAGCCCATTCGCCGGTGCGCTCTGACCAGGTCGTACTCGTGAACGATGGCGGTTGCGTGCCCGTGCGCGAGGGCGTACTCGCTGGAAAGCCATCTCACTCTGTCGTCGAAGCGCAGGAACGACGGTCCGTCGTTCATCAGCTGGAACCACTCGGTCATCTCACGTCCGGTGCACCTGGGCACCCTCTCCACCAGACGCTGATGCGTCTCCTCGGAGTGGCTCAAGCCCATCTTCGCCTCCCGTCATCGGGGTAATGCGTAGTTATCGACTGTGCACCACAAAGATGCCCACAATCAAGACTTTCGTCATGAATGTCCCCGCTCAGCGGACGCACGAAAACGTCGCGACCCGACCAGAGCCGTCACCGTACGGCGGAACGCCGCGAAGGTGACGTTGTCAGTTGCCGACCGGGACGGCGTCGGTGGTCTCGGTGCTCTCCTCGTCGACCCGCTCGACATCGACCTCCGGATGCCGGCGGCGGTGCCGCAGGGCGGCCCAGCGACCGCGTGGCCCGCGCTCACGGCCGGCGACCTCGGTGGCCGCGACCTCGGTCCCGGCGGTCCGGGCGGCCTGGACGGCGGCCTCCGCGATCGGCAGGATCGCCTCACCCCGGAACGACTCCGGGTGCACGAACGACTCCGGTCCGACCCCCATCGCGGCCGCTACCGAGGGCAGCAGTGCGGCGGAGGCCGCGGCGTACCCGGTGGCGGACGGGTGGAAGTTGTCCCGGCCCCACATCGTCGGATCGGTCCGGAACACCTTGCCGAGCAGCGACCCGAGCGACACAGATCGGCCGCCTGCCTCGACCACTGCGATGGTCTGAGCGGCGGCCAGCCGCTGGCTCCAGGACCGGGCGACCTGCCGCAGCGGCGGCATGATCGACCGAACCGCGCCGAGGTCCGGGCAGGTCCCCACCACCACCTCACAGTGCGCGGCCCGCAACCTGCGGACCGCGGCCGACAGCAGCCGGACCGAGGTCGAGGGCGGCATCTTGGCCTTCACGTCGTTGACGCCGATCAGGATCACCGCGACATGTGGCCCCGCCTGCAGCGCGGCGTCCACCTGCGCGGCGAGGTCGGTCGACTTCGCGCCCGTCTTCGCCACATCGACCAGCCGCACCGGCCGTCTGGCCAGCTCAGCCAGCCCGGAGGCGAGCAGCGCCCCGGGTGTCTCGTCCGGTGACTCGGTGCCGTACCCGGCGGCACTGGAGTCGCCGAGCATGGCGAACGTGATCGGATGTCCTGGATACCGGCCGTACAGGCCGTCGCCCGGAGTCGGGTAGTAGCGCGTCGGTCCGATCACGCGCTTCGCATACTCGGCCTCAGCGGTGAGCACGCCGTACAACGTGGCACCGATGAGTCCGAGTCCCCCGCCCCCCAAAGCTGCGGCCTGGGCCAGTCGCTTCGCGGCCCTGGCTCTACTCATGAGTCAAGGATTACACGCTGTGACGACAACGCAAGTGAAATAGGGATAGGACGCGCCTGAAGTTCCAGAGAACCGAGCACTACAGTAAAGATGTGCGCTACGCAGACTCTCTCCTGGACCTGGTCGGCAACACCCCGCTCGTGAAGCTGGGCAGGACGACCGACGGTGCCAAGCCGCTCGTGCTCGCCAAGGTCGAGTACTTCAACCCCGGCGGCTCGGTGAAGGACCGGATCGCGGTCCGGATGATCGAGGCCGCGGAGGCCTCCGGCGAGCTCAAGCCCGGCGGCACGATCGTCGAGCCGACGTCCGGCAACACCGGCGTCGGGCTGGCGATGGTGGCCCAGCAGAAGGGCTACAAGTGCGTCTTCGTCTGCCCGGACAAGGTCAGCGAGGACAAGCGCAACGTGCTCAAGGCGTACGGCGCCGAGGTCGTGGTCTGCCCGACCGCGGTGGCCCCCGAGCACCCCGACTCGTACTACAACGTCTCCGACCGCCTGGTCCGTGAGATCGAGGGCGCCTGGAAGCCGAACCAGTACGCCAACCAGAACAACCCCCGTTCCCACTACGAGACCACCGGTCCGGAGCTGTGGGAGCAGACCGAGGGCAAGATCACCCACTTCGTCGCGGGCGTCGGTACGGGCGGCACGATCAGCGGCACCGGCAAGTACCTCAAAGAGGTCTCCGGCGGGAAGGTGCAGATCATCGGCGCCGACCCCGAGGGCTCGGTGTACTCCGGCGGCACCGGCCGGCCGTACCTGGTCGAGGGCGTCGGTGAGGACTTCTGGCCGGAGACCTACGACAAGGACATCTGCGACCGCGTCATCGAGGTCTCGGACGCGGACTCGTTCGCGCTGACCCGGCGGCTCGCCCGTGAAGAGGCCATGCTGGTCGGTGGTTCGGCCGGGATGGCAGCCGCGGCCGCGATCCGTTTGGCGCACGAGCTCAATGACCCCGAAGCCGTCATCGTCGTACTGCTGCCGGACGGCGGCCGCGGCTACCTGACCAAGGTCTTCAACGACGACTGGCTGGCGCAGTACGGCTTCCTCGCGCACGCCCGGCAGGGCGCGACGCTCGGTGACATCCTGGCCGGCAAGGACGGCAGCCTGCCGCCGCTGGTGCACACCCACCCGCACGAAACGGTCGCCGAGGCGGTCGCGATCCTGCGCGAGTACGGCGTCTCTCAGATGCCTGTCGTCCGGGCCGAGCCGCCGGTGATGGCGGCCGAGGTGGCCGGCGCGGTGTCGGAGCGGACGTTGATGGACGCCCTGTACTCCGGCAAGGCGCGGCTGGCCGACATGGTCGAGCAGCACATGGACCCGGCGCTGCCGTCCCTGGGCGCCGGCGAACCGGTCACCAAGGCGGTCGAGCTGCTCGAGGGTCGCGACGCCCTGATGGTGCTGGACGACGGCAAGCCGGTGGGCGTTCTGACCCGGCAGGACCTGTTGGTCCATCTGTCCGCCGACTGACTTCCCCAGTGGGAAGACTTATCGGTCGACGACCGAGGGCACGATGGCGAGCAGGACCATGACCACGATGCCGATCACGATGGCTGCCGCTCCAGCGATCTGAAGGATTTCCATACCTCAAGAATCCTTCAGCGCGGGCCTGTGGACATCGGCCCGAGGACCGGTCTTGCCTTCATCCCAAGGTCGTACGCCGCCATCCCCGCACTCCTACTTCGGGAGTGCGGGCCATCCCCTAAGGGACGCTGTCCCTAATGGACCAGCACGAAGTCCGACGGATCCAGTCGTCGCGTACGGCGCCAGTACGAGAGCGTCCACTCCGGCCAGATCGTCGAGTTGCGACCGGACGCGTCCATGTACCAGCTGCTGCAGCCCGACTGCCAGACAGTGTCTCCGAGCTCACCCTGGATCCCGTCCACGAACCGCTCCTGGGAGTCCGCGCGGACCTCGACGTACGACGCTCCGCGCCGCCGCAGCAGATGTAGCGCCTGCATCACGTAGCGGACCTGGGCCTCGATCATGAACACCATCGACGAGTGGCCGAGGACCGTGTTCGGGCCGACCAGCAGGAACAGGTTCGGGTAGCCGGCGACCGTGATGCCGAGGTGGGCGCCGATACCGGTGCGCTTCCAGTGGTCGGCCAGATCCACGCCGTCCTTGCCCAGGATCGGCATCCGGGTCAGGTTGGCCGACACCTCGAACCCGGTGCCCAGTACGAGCGTGTCGCACGCCCGCTCGGTGCCGTCCGTGGTGACCACGCCGGTCGGCGTGACCCGCGCGATCGGGGTGGTCACGACGTCCACGTTCGGCCGGGCGAGCGCGGGATAGTAGTCGTTCGAGAGCAGGATCCGCTTGCAGCCGATCTGGTAGTCCGGGGTCAGCTTGGCGCGCAGTTCGGGATCGGTGACCTGTTTGCGTAGATGGTGTTTCGCCTGGACCTCGAGGCCTTTCATCAACTTCGGGTTGCCCGCGAAGCCCGCGCCGCGGCCCTCGAGCCCCCAGTAGATGACGTTGCGGATCGCCCGCTGACCCGCCGGGAATCGCTCGTGCAACCGGCGTTCCCAGGGGCCGATCGAGCGGTCCGGCTTCGGCGTGATCCACGGTGGCGTCCGCTGGTACACGTCGAGCTGCGCGACCTCCGGGGCGATCGCCGGGACGAACTGGATCGCCGACGCCCCGGTCCCGATCACCGCGACGTTCCGCCCGCGCAGGTCCTGGGAGTGATCCCACTGTGCGGAGTGGAACGTCGTACCGGCGAAGGAGTCCAGGCCCGGGAGATTCGGCAACTTGGGTTGGTGCAGGCTGCCGACTCCGGCGACGAGAGCCTGCGTCTCGATCGTCTCGGTGTCGTTCACGGTCACGGTCCACTGACCGGTCGCCTCGTCGAACACCGCCTCGGTGACCTCGGCGCCGTACCGGATCTTGTCCGCGATCCCGTACTTGTCCGCGCAGTGCCGCAGGTAGGCGAGGATCTCGTCCCACGGCGCGAACATCCGCTTCCAGTGCGGGTTCGGCTCGAACGAGAACGAGTAGAGGTACGACGGGATGTCGCATGCGCAGCCTGGATAGGTGTTGTCCCGCCAGGTGCCGCCGAGGTCGTCCGCCTTCTCCAGGATGACGAAGTCCTCACAGCCGGCCTGCCGCAGCTTGATGCCCATGCACAACCCGGCGAACCCGGATCCGATGATCACGACCTCACTCATGTCTGCCGAGGTTACCGGCGGGTCACTCTGTGAGGCTAGTGCTTCAGGCGGTGCAGGATCTCGCCGGCGTTCGGCACCACCAGCGTGTCGGGGTCTTTCTCGTACTGCTCCAGGTCGACGTCGGCCGGATCCAGGTAGCCGAGGTTGGCCGCGCGTACGACGTCCTCCGGGATGCCGGTCGCGAGCGTGACCTGGACGCGGAGGTGCTCGCCGGTCGCGGGATCCCAGGTACCGGCGCCGCGGAGATGGGTCGAGTGCGCGAGGACACCCCAGTGCAGGTCGCGGAACCGCTCCCACTGGCCGATGAAGTAGTCGCGGCAGTGGTAGCCGATCTCCTCGATCTCCGGATGCATCGCGGCCAGTTGGGTGACGTGTGGCGCGTAGAGGATCACCTCGCCGCCGTCCGCGACGATCGGCTCGACCTTGTAGAACCCCTTGGCCGCGGTCCAGATGTCGGCGTACCTGGGCGGCATCACCGAGACCACGCGCTGGACCGGGTGGTCGACGTACCGGACGTGGGTCTGGGCGGAGATCCCGGCGGCAGCCTCCCACGACGAGATCGTGTCGCCGAACGCGATCGCGTGCAGGGCGTCGGTGCCCGATTGAGCGACGACCGACAGTGCGAGCTTCTCGGCCGGGATCATCGCCGCGGCCTCGTCGATCAGCGCTCGGACCGGGGTGGTGCCCGGCGTACCGATGATGTTCGCGCTGGTGATCAGGGCGCCGAGCCAGTGGCTCAGGTCGATGACCTCCTGGCCGGCGACACCGGGGAAGAAGTACTTGTTGCCGCCGGAGAAGCCGACCACCTCGTGCGGGAACACCGGGCCGACGACGAGCGCGACGTCGTGCTCGACCACGGCCCGGTTGAGCCGGACCGGGACCTCGTCGCGGAGCATCTCGTCGGAGATCTCGCCGACCCGGTCCGGGCTGATCGTGCCGAGGTCGGCGAAGGTGTCCGGCTTCCACCACTCGTGGTTGATCACGTTCGGGTAGTCGCCACCCAGGTGGGCGCTGAGCTGCTCGGGGGTCATCTCGGCATGGGTGCCTAGGGCAACCAGGATGGTGAGCCGGGAGACGCGCCCGTCGAGCGCGGTGTGGACCGCCTTCAGCAGCAGGGGCAGCGGGCAGCTGCGGGTGGCGTCCGGGACGATCACGCACACGCTGCGTCCCTCGAGCCCCGCGCCGGCCAGGGAGTCGGCGACGAAGCCGATCACCTGGTCCTCGGTCAGTACCTGTCCCGCCCCACCGATCACCGCCGTACTGGTCACGCTCCGACCCTACCGAGCAACGATCCGCGATCCCACCCCGCGACCCGATCCACCTTGGGCACGGGTCAACCAGATCCCGTCAGGGTTCATGGTTGAACCGTGCTCAAGGATGCCGGGGGTGACCGGGTGGGAACCGTTGGTAGAGCAGGGGATTGCGTCATCGGGGGGTAAGGGGCGAGGCGTTGACCGGGTGGGGGCGGCAGTAGACCATCGGTGGATCACCTGGGGGAGTGAGCAAGGGGGAGATCCACCATGGCCGAGACAATCGAGTGGTCGAGACCACAGGGTTTCGGGGGCGTGCTGCTGCGGCAAGGGGACGAGGGGTACGACGACGCCCGAACAGTCTTCAACGGGATGATCGACAAACGGCCGGCGATGATCGCGCAGTGCGAGTCCGCGGCAGACGTCCAGGCGGCTGTGCGGCACGGCGTGGCCCAGGGACTCGAGATCGCGGTCCGGGGCGGCGGTCACGGGGTGGCCGGGACGGCGGTGACCGACGGCGGTCTGGTCGTGGACCTGCGCCGGATGAACAGCGTCCAGGTCGACCCGTTCGCCAAGATCGCCCGGGTCGGCGGCGGTGCGACCTGGGGTGATTTCGACCGGGCCTGTCAGAAGTACCTGATGGCGACGACCGGCGGACGGGCATCCACAACGGGGGTCGCCGGTCTGACACTCGGTGGCGGATCGGGCTGGCTGGAGCGGAAGTTCGGGCTCGCCTGTGACGCGCTGATCTCGGTCGAGCTCGTCACCGCGGACGGGCGGTTGCTGATCGCGGACGAGACGAAGAACACCGAGTTGTTCTGGGCCTTGCACGGTGGTGGCGGGAACTTCGGTGTCGCGACCTCAATGACCTTCCACCTCGAGCAGTTGCCGACGACAACGTTGGCGTTGCTGATGTGGCCGGCAGCGATGGGTCCCGACGTACTCCGCGCGTACCGGGATCTGATCGAGGCCGGCGCGCCCGAGGATCTCGGGGGCGGCGTGATCTACCTGACCGGGCCGCCGGAGGAGTTCGTGCCCGCGCACCTGCAGGGGCAGCTGATCATCGGTGCGGCCGCGATCTTTGCCGGGAGCGAGGCGGACCTGCGCGAGGTGTTCGCGCCGCTGTTCGCGCTGGCCCCGGAGGCCGAGATGGTCGCCGAGATGCCGTACGCCGACATCCAGTCGGCGCTCGATGATCCGCCGGGGTTCCGCAACTACTGGTCGGCGGAGCACCTGTCGTCGTTCCCCGATCCGGCGATCCAGGCGTTCAGTGACCGGTCGAAGGACATGATCACGCCGTCACCGTCACAGCAGATCGCGGTGCCGTGGGGTGGTGCGGTCCTGCGTGGAGCTGACACGTGGCCGCTCCCGCACCGGCAGGCGGCATGGGTGATCCATCCGTTCGGGCTGTGGTCCGATCCGGCGGATGACGCGCGTGGGCGGCAGTGGTCGCGGGATGTGTGCATGGACCTCGAGGAGTGGGCGACCGGGTTCGTGTACCTGAACTTCATCGGCAACGAGGGGCAGAACCGGGTGATCGCCGGGTTCGGTGAGCAGAACTACCAGCGGTTGTCGCGGGTCAAGTGCGAGTACGACCCCGAGAACGTCTTCCACCTCAATCAGAATATTGAGCCGGGCTGGCCTTGCTAGCCGGCTGACGCGACCACTGCACGGCGACGACCGCCGCATAGGCGATCGCGCCCACCGGGACGCACCACAGCCGGAAGAACGGCAGCTGGCCGGTGAGCGCGGTCGCCGCGAAGATCACGCCGAACACGGTGGCTCCGGCGACGGCACCACGTCGCCTGCTGTCGAGCGTCGTACTGGGGAGTGGACCCAGGTGCCTGTCCAGGACGACGCCGAGCGCGCTCAGGCCGGCGATCGACGCGATCGCGAAGAGGATCCCGCCGGGGAGTCCGCCGAAGATGATCGCGGCGGCGTTGAAGAACGTGAGTACGGCGACGACTACGCCCACATCTAGGGCGCCGAAGGTCAGCTGGTTGATCATTCGGCGGCGCAGATTCACACCGTCAGCTGTTGTGGTGACGCCGGGTTCGCCGGAGAACCTCTTGACTGTTTGCACTAGCCCGGTCACGAGCACGATCAGAATCAGTACGCCGACGATCGACAGCACCACGGATCGGGTCGTGGACATGTATTGGACGGGACCGTTCCCGAAGTCGCAGGTTGCCGATGGCGGGAACCATCCGGTGTGGACCTCGGCGCCGCTGGTGTTGTCGTATCCGCCGACCTTCCGCGTGCAGGCCTCACTCGGGTCGTACCAGTCCGGCATGGACAGGGTCACCGCTGCCGTCCATCCCAATCCCAGAACCAGGCCTGACCCCAGCAACAACCCGGCCCGCCGCTTCACCCACTCCACCCGCCTACCCTCTCATCGATGACATTTGAAGGCTCATACCTGTGGGAGCTCCGCCAGCGGGTGGGCCCGCGGCTGCTGCTGATGCCGGGCGCCCAGGTGCTGGTGGTGGACTCGGCCGATCGGATCCTCTTCCAGCGAAGCCGGGACTCCGGACTATGGGAGCTGCCTGCCGGTGCCGCCGAACCCGGCGACAGCTTCCGTACGGCGGCGGCACGGGAACTCTTCGAGGAGACCGGGCTTCGGGTGGAGGCCCAGGATCTGGTTCCGTTCGCCAGCCTGTCGGAGGCGGATCTGCATACGCTCACCTATCCCAACGGCGACGTGCTGCAGTGCTTCGCGTTGTGCTTCGAGGCCCGCGTTTGGACCGGCTCCCTGGTGGCGGATCCTGGAGAGGTCGTGGATCTGGGGTTCTTCGAGCGGCCGCCGGCTGAGCTCCATCCGCCGACGAAGGTGGTGCTGGAGTTGTACGCCGCCTATCGCGAATCGGGAGTGTTTCAGGCCCGGTAGGCCACGGTGACGATGTTCTCGCTGGTGGGAGTGAGGGGGCCTCGGGACCAGTCGCCGTACTGCGCCTCGACATCGAAGCCGGTCTTGATGAGTACGGCGTTCAGGGTGTCGACCCCGAGGAAGTTGAGGGTGGCGCGGTCGGTGCGGAGCGGGGTGTTGTCCCGGAGGGCGGTGGTCTCGGTGAAGGTGACGGCGTCGCCCTCGACCTGCTCGACGTGATAGATCATCCGGAGTTCGCGGCCGGCGTGGTCGACGACGTCGTACGGGTTGGACGGGTTCCAGCTCTCCCACTCGCGGACTTCCGGGTTGCGGGTGCCGAACACGAACCGTCCGCCGTCGACGAGCGCCGTACGGATCTTGACGAGTGATTCCTCCAGGTCCGCCACGAGGAACTGGAACGCGTTGCTCGCCATCACCGCGACGTCGAACTCACTAACCCACGCGATATCGGCGGCCTTCCCCTCGACCCACTCGGCGTCCGGCACCCGTTGCCGCGCCCGCTCCAGCATCGCCACATCCGGATCGATCCCCGCAAGCCGCCCGGTGTGTCCATCCTTCCGAGCTTTCGCAAGGAGCGAACCCGTCCCGCAGCCCACGTCGAGCACACTGCCCGCGCCCATCACGAAGGACAGGTAGAAGTCGTCGCTCTCGCCCCACCGGTTGAGCAGGTCGTAAAGCTCGGCCGCATCGGCGTCGGAGTACCCCATCCCCCCACCTTCTCCTACCCTGCAACCGATTTTGCTCCCTGGCCTACGCCTGGTGGATTCATGACGGCGGGCGGGTCGCCTGGTCGCGGAGGAAGTCGGTGGTCGACCGCGGGGTGATTCCCCTGCTGCGTAAGGGCTCGTCGGTCCAGCGGGCGTCGTGGAGTGATTGAAGCAGGCCGCCGCCGAAGGCCGAGGCGAGGCCGTCGTTGGTTTGGTTGAGCAGGCGGATCGCCAAGCGGGCGATGGGTTCGGGCATGCGTTGCACCTTCATCCGCCGCTGGGTGAGTTCGGTGGCGAGCGCGATCGCCTCGTTCCGGCTGAGGGCCTCGGGGCCGCCGAACTCGATCAGCGCGGGCGGATCGGGTTCGACCGCCACCGCCACGACCAGGGCCGCGACGTCGTCGGTGCTCACCCAGCGCTGCTTGGCGTCGCCCTTTCCGATCACGCCGACCTTGCCCTGGGCAATGTCGAAGCGTCCCAGCGGCCCGAGGTGAATTTCCTGGAACGCGTCCGGTCGCACAACGACAACGCGCGGTGCCGACCGCGCGAGCCGCTGTTCAACCGCGAGCTTGGCCCGCTCGAGCGGTGTCCCGAGGCCGGCGTCGACTCCGGCGTACGAGAGGTACACAAACCGCCGTACGCCGGCCTCCTCAGCCGCGTCGACCAGCGCCCCCATCCCGATCTCGTCAACCTCCCGGATCGACGCCCCACCCCGACCAGCCAGCCGCCGCCCAATCGCCGTAGCCGTCGCCACAACAGTCTCGACCCCACGACACGCCACCCGCAGACTCGCGGCATCCGTCAGATCCCCGCGAACCACCTCAACACCCTCGATCCCACTCCCCGCCCGCACCAAACACCGCACGCTAACCCCACGCCCCAGCAGTCCCCGAACAACCCGCCCACCCAACTCACCCGTCCCACCCACCACCAAGATCATCAAACCCACCCCCACCCCGACGGTCGCTCCTCATCACCCCGCCCGCAAGAGTCCGAGTACGTCGAGCAGTTCCGTCACAATGCGATGCGGGTATCGGGTGGAAAATGGTAGGCGAATTCACTGGTTGGGGTGAGATATTTTCGGGATGCGCGCGGTCACGGGACACGACATTGTGGACGGGTTGTACAGGCTTGGTCTGGATCGGTCGTCGAGTGTGATTGTGCATTCGTCGCTCAGTTCGTTCGGGTACGTCGATGGCGGCGCCGAGGCGGTGTGTCACGCGCTGACGTCGGTGTGCGGGACGCTGCTGCTGCCAGGCGGGACCTGGGATCTCACCGGCGTCCCGGCACCTCCCGGTCTTGTACGACCGGACAATGCCTACCCGATGGCCGAGAGCTGGCCGGAGTTCGACGAGAAGTTGTCCAAGGCAACCAGCTTCCGGATGGATCTGCCGGTCGATCGCTGGTTGGGGCGGATCCCCGACACGTTCCGGCTAGCGCACTCGCCGTTGCGCACCTCGCACCCGCTCTTCTCCTATCTCGCGGCCGGGCCGGACGCCGAGCGGTTGCTCGCCGCGCAACGCCTGGACTGGCCGCTCGGCCCGATCGAGGCGCTCGACGGCGACGTACTGCTGATCGGCGTCGACCACACGACCAACACGACGATGCACCTCGCCGAGCAATTCCTCGGCCGCTCGCGCTTCTACCGCTACGCGAAGACCGCCGAGGGCGTGTGCACGGAGCTCCCCAACATCCCCGGTGACAGTCACCGCTTCGACGCCATCGAGCCCGAACTGCGCTCCGCGACGAAGGAGGTCCGGATCGGACGCGCGCGAATACGTCGCATCCCGAAGGACGCCGTACTCGCGGTCACCACGCGCCTGATCCTGGACGACCCGGCGGCCCTGCTCTGCACCGACGATCCCGCCTGCCGCTGCGCCGCCGCGCTGAACCAGCGGCTACGCGTCGCCTGAATTCGATTAGAAACCAATGCAAACATTTCTCTTTCGGAAAGGCTGAGGTCTGGCCGGGTGTCATTCGCCCGGTTAGATTGCCAGCAGCGTGCGACCTGGGGGACTGGTCAATTCGCTTTGTGGGGGAACCATGCGTGTTTTCCGTCGTCGTGGCGCCGCCGGCGCCGTCACTCTCACTCTGGCCGTGGCCTTGGTGGCCGTACAGCAGGCACCGGCCAGTGCCGTTCCGAAGGACGAGCAGTACGCCGAACTGCTGGTCAAGAAGGTGGACGGCAAGAACGTCAAGGAACACCTGGTCGCCTTACAGGCGATCGCCAGTGCCAACGGCAACACCCGCGCCGCCGGGACGAAGGGCTACGACCTGTCGGCTGCCTACGTCGCGCAGCGGCTGAAGGCCGCCGGGTACAAGGTCACGCTCGACCCGATCAACTTCGTCGAGGCCTGGGTGGAGAACAGTCCACCGGTGCTGCAGCAGACGGCCCCGGTCAACAAGACGTACGTGCCGAACCAGGAGTTCTTCACGTTCCAGCCGTCGCCGCCCGGTGACGTGACGGCGCAGGTCCAAGCTGTCGACCTGACGCTGCCGCCGACACCGGCTCCGTCATCGACCAGCGGGTGCGAGACGTCCGACTTCGCCGGTTTCGTGAGCGGCCGGATCGCGCTCATCCAGCGCGGGACGTGCCCGTTCGCGACCAAGGTACGCAACGCGGGCTTCGCGGGCGCGTCCGGCATCATCATCTTCACCGAAGGCCAGCCGGGCCGGACCGACGCGTTCCCGCTTGACATCGGCGAATGGCGAGCCGGGATCCCGATGGTGTTCGCCAGTTTCGCCATCGGTAACGAGCTCGCCGCCAGCCCCGGGACCACGGTCCGGCTGAAGGTCGATTCCACCTTGACCCTCGGCACCGACACCAACGTGATCGCCGAGACCAAGAAGGGCGACCCGGACAACGTCGTCATGGTCGGAGCACACCTCGACAGCGTCCCGGCGGGACCGGGGATCAACGACAACGGCTCGGGTACCGCCGCGATCCTCGAGACCGCGCTGCAGATCGGGAACTTCCCGGTGAAGAACAAGGTCCGGTTCGGGTTCTGGGCGGCCGAGGAGATCGGGCTGCTGGGCTCCGACCAGTACGTCGAGGGCCTGTCCGCCGCGGAGCGCGACCGGATCCGGCTCTACCTCAACTTCGACATGGTCGCGTCACCGAACTACGCCTACAAGGTGTACGACGGGGACGACTCCGACGCGACCGGTGCACCGGCCGGACCGCCCGGCTCAGCCCAGATCGAGAACCAGCTGACGTCGTTCTTCGACAGCCGCGGCCTCGGTCACGTCGGCACCG
This sequence comes from Kribbella sp. NPDC026596, assembly GCF_040638415.1. Lineage (NCBI taxonomy): Bacteria > Bacillati > Actinomycetota > Actinomycetes > Propionibacteriales > Kribbellaceae > Kribbella > Kribbella sp. NPDC026596. The sequence goes on from NZ_JBEZYF010000006.1 coordinate 83,440, forward strand.
ACTTCGACGGCCGCTCCGACTACGGCCCGTTCATCGCGGCCGGCATCCCCGCCGGCGGCATCTTCACCGGCGCCGAGGGCATCAAGACTGCCGCGGAAGCCGCGCTCTTCGGCGGTACGGCGGGTGTCGCGTACGACGTCTGCTACCACCAGGCGTGCGACACCATCGCCAACGTCAACTCCACCGCGCTGGACGTCAACTCCGACGCCATCGCCGACTCCACCGCCCGCTTCGCCTTCAACCTCAGCAGCATCCCCAACTAACTCTGGCGAGAGCTGACCGGGGGCACGTCCCCCGGTCAGTCGCTGAGGTCGATGAGGACCTTGCCGACGATGCTTTGCTGCACGGCTGCGTGGGCATCGGCGGCCTGCTCGAGGGTGTAGTGGTGCAGCGGGAGCCCAGCCTCAGGCCCGACGCGTACGGCGCCGGCCTGGACCGCGGCGGTGAGATCACCCAGGGCACGTGGGCGCCAGGAGTCCGGGGCGTTGTAGAGCAGAACGAATTGCCACCGCACGTTCGGCACCATCGACGGCCGAACCGGCAACTCCATGGTGTTGCCTCCGTCGGTGGCGTAGACCGCGACGGATCCATGCAACGCGACCACCTCGGCGTCGATGGCCGCGTTCGCCGCGGGAGACACCTCGACGATCGTGTTCACGCCGTGCGGCGCGATCGCGCGTACTTCCTCGACGACGTTCTGCTGTTTGTAGTTGATGACGTGGTCGGCGCCCGCCAGCGCGGCCAGGTTGCCCTTCTCCGGGCTGCTCACCGTCGTGATCACGGTGGCGTCCGACCACCGCGCCAGCTGGATCGCGGCGTTGCCGACCGCGCCCGCGCCGCCGGCCACCAGGACGGTACGACCGGACAGCCTCCCTGGCCCGAGACGTTCAGGCCCGTCCTCGGTCACCGTCAGACAGCGGTGGGCCGTCAAGAACGGCACACCGAGACTGGCACCGAGGTCGTACGACGCTTCGTCCGGCAGCTGCACCACATGCCGCACCGGGACCACGGCGTACTCCTGCGCCGTACCTCCGGAGGGACGCAGATGGGCCGCCTCCCAGATCCAGACGCGGCGACCCTCGAGCCCCACGTCGACACCTTCACCGACGGCGTCCACGGCACCGGAGCCGTCCTGATTCGGCACCTGCGGCGGGTCGACCGGCGTACCGGCTTCACTGCCCTGGCGCGACTTCCAGTCGGTCGGGTTGACCCCGGACCGGTGGATGCGCACCCGCACCTCGCCCGGCCCGGGCTCAGGCATCGCCCTGTCGACGAGCTTCAGAACACTGGGATCACCGGTCATCGAGTACTCGATCGCACGCACCCCACGACGCTACCTCGCGGCCCACTCGGCGACGAGAGGGCGCCGCTGCCGAGCGGCGCCCTCCTGGAGTCACCGGGTGGCTCGGGCGGCTTGTTCGATGACCTTGGTGATGGGGGCCGGGTTGGAGATCAGGCCGAGGTGGCCGGCCTTGATTCGGGTGATCTTGGAGTTGGCCCGGGTCGCCATGAAGAGCTGGGCCTCCGGGGTGATGATCAGGTCACGGGTGCCGAGGACGTACCAGGACGGGATCGTGTCGTACGCCGGCGTACCGGACGGCTCGAAACCTGCGCTGAGCGTCAGGGGGCGCTGGGACGGGTAGAGGTTCTCGGCCTCGCGGCGGGGGACACCGGACGCGAACGACGTCAGGAAGGTGTCGCGCTTGAGGTAGAGGTCCACGTCACCGGCGGGCGCGCCGGGGTAGGGGACGAAGTCGAAGACGTTCTCGGGCGGGACGGCCAGGGCGGAGTCCGCGCCGGCCAGCGGGAAGATCGGTTCTCCCGCCGCGGGGGCGAAGGCGTCGACGTACACCAGCGCCTTGACGTTCGGGTTGCCGGTCGCCGCGTTGGTGATGACGGCACCGCCGTACGAGTGGCCGACCAGGACGATCGGGCCGGACAAGGTGGACAGGAAGTCCCTGATGGTTGCGGCGTCGGTGCTGAGCAGGCGCAGCGGGTTCGGTGGCACGCGGACGGTGTAGCCGTCGTCCAGTAGGCGACTGGTGACCTTGGCCCAGCTGGATCCGTCCGCCCAGGCGCCGTGAACCAGCACGATCGTCGGTTTGGGTTTGTCCGGGTGTGACGCCGCCGCAGGAGAGGCCGCGGCCAGCACCACGGCCAGTACTGCGACCAGCACGGTCAGCAAGCGTTTGAGATGCGAGCGGTGCATCGAAAAATCCTTTCGTCAAACGACTGTCGCCATGGGAGGGCGCTGATGCATGACGAACTGAAGGGGCCGAGCTATGACTGCAGGAACTCCAGCAGGTCGGCGTTGACCACATCGGCGTGCGTGGTCGGCATACCGTGCGGGAAGTCCTTGTAGGTCTTGAGGACGCCGTTCTGCAGGAGCGCGGCGGACTTGGGGCCGGAAGCGACGTACGGAACGATCTGGTCGTCCTCGCTGTGCATCACCAGCACCGGGATCGTGATCTGCCGCAGGTCCTCGGTGAAGTCGGTCTGGGAGAAGGCGACGATGCCGTCGTAGTGGGCCTTCGCCCCGCCCATCATGCCCTGCCGCCACCAGTTGGCGATGACCGCTTCGGACGACTCCACGCCCGGCCGGTTGAACCCGTAGAACGGGCCGGAGGGCAGCGCCCGGTAGAACTCCGACCGGTTGGCCGCGAGCTGGGCCTGCAGGTCGTCGAAGACGTCCTTGGGCAGACCTTCGGGGTTGGCGTCGGTCTTGACCATCAGCGGCGGCACCGCGCAGAGCAGTGCGGCCTTGGCGGCCCGTCCTTCGCCGTGCCGAGCCAGGTAGTGCGTGACCTCACCGCCACCGGTCGAGTGGCCGACGTGGATGGCGTCGTGCAGGTCGAGATGTTCGACGACCGCGGCGAGGTCGTCGGCGTAGTGGTCCATGTCGTGACCGCCGCCGGTCTGCGTGGACCGGCCGTGGCCGCGGCGGTCGTGCGCGATGACGCGATAACCGTGCTGCAGGAAGAACAGCATCTGGTTGTCCCAGTCGTCGGCCGACAACGGCCATCCGTGACTGAAGACGATCGGCTGCCCCTCGCCCCAGTCCTTGTAGAAGATTTCGGTACCGTCGCTGGTCGTGATCGTTCCCACTGTGGTGCCCCTTAGAAGGTCATCCAGGCATGACTCAATCAGACCGAACAGGCTCCCCACGGCCCCAGGCCCTCGGTCTCGGCGATCAGCACGAAACCCTTTGTCCACAACAAGTTCGGTGGCCTCGCCACCCCCACGACACCTTAACCCTCGCCCGCCGATCTGAGGAGCCCCGAAATCATGCGGTGGGGGTGATGCCGGCCGGCGGGGTGGCGGGCAGGGTAGGCGCGAAGTCCACCCGTCAATCGGAGGGAGGATCCCGATGGGGATCACACTTCCGGCCTTCACGCCGCTCGAGGACAGCCTGTGGTTGACGCTGTGCTGCCGCGCACTCGACTATCGCTCGCCACGACCGGTCCTCGGTGACGCCATGGCCGACCAGATCGTCCGTACGGTCGACTACGACTACAAGCGGCTCAACATCGGCACCAACCTGATGCTCAACGCGACCATCCGGGCGAAGAAGATGGATGAGGTGGCGTCGAGGTACCTGACCCGGAACCCGAATGCCATCGGGCTCGACCTGGGCGCCGGCCTCGACACCCGCCGGCAGCGGCTCGCCCCGCCGGACACCGTCGACTGGTACGACGTCGACTTCCCGGTCGTCGCCACCGCGCGCCGGGAGCTGATCCCGGAGCGCCCGCACTCGCACGTCATCGGTGCCGACGTGACCGAGAAGGGCTGGCTGGACGGCGTACCCAGCGACCGGCCGGCGATCATCGTGGCCGACGGCCTGATGGGGTTCCTCAGCCAGGAAGAGCTGGCGGGACTGTTCGACCAGCTGCTCACCCATTTCCCCAGCGGCGAGATGGTGTTCAACAGCTACACCAAGTTCGCGGTCTTCGCGGCGCGGCACTCGCGCGGCACCGCGTCGGTCGCGGAGCTGATCAAGTTCCCCGGTGTCGACGATCCGCGCGACTTCGAGAAGTGGAACCCGAAGCTGCAACTGATCAAGGAGATCCTGATCAGCCGCGAACCCGAGGTCGCCAGCTTCCCGAACCCGCTGCGCCTCTACTACCGGGCCCAGGCCCGCAGCACCTCGTGGTCCCGCAAGGGAACCATCATTCTGCACTACCGCTTCTGAGTAGAGGTCACAAACTGACCGCTATGTCTTCTAGGGTCGGAGTATGACGACGAACGAGCAGACCGTGACCGGGGAACGTGCCGACATCCTCGACTTCCTCGCCAAGCACCGCTACTTCCTGCGCCACACGGCGCAGGGGCTGACCGACGAGCAGGCGAACACCCGCAGCACCGTCAGCGCGCTGACCGTCGGCGGCCTGATCAAGCACGTCACCGCGGTCGAGCGGTCGTGGGCCGAATTCGCGCAGCAGGGCGGCGGTGGCGGCAAGGAGGTCGCCGAGGAGATCGAGTACACCCCGGAGATGATCGCCGAGTGGGAGAACCAGTTCCGCCTCGCCGACGGGGAGACGCTGGCCGGCGTACTCGCGGAGTACGAGAAGGTCGCCGCCGCCACCGACGACCTGGTCCGCACGCTCGACCTCGACACCAGCTACGAGCTCCCGGCCGCCCCTTGGCAGCCGCCAGGCGTCTTCTGGACGGTCCGCCGCGTCTTCCTCCACATAACAGCCGAAACCGCACAGCACGCCGGCCACGCCGACATCATCCGGGAAACCATCGACGGCCAGAAAACCATGGGCTAGAAAACCTCGTGACCTTGTCGACGGCGCCGGGCTAGCCTGCGGACGTCTGGATGCCGGGACTCGGAGGATCTCTCGTGGGCGAGTTGGCGATCAGGGCGTTGCGCGACGACGACCCGGTGGTGATCTCGGCGGCGTTCACCGCAATCGGCTGGGACAAGCCGGTGACGCAGTACGAGAAGTACCTGGCGGACCAACGGTCCGGCTTGCGTAACGTGCTGGTGGCGACCGTCGACGACGAGTTCGCCGGGTACGTCACCGTCTGGTGGGAGTCGACGTACGAGCCGTTCAACGGGATCCCGGAGATCTCGGACTTCAACGTCCTGCCGACGTTCCGGCGCCGCGGCATCGGCAGCGCCCTCATGGACGCCGCCGAGACCCTGGTCGCCGAGCGTTCCGACACCGTCGGCATCGGCGTCGGCCTCTACGCCGACTACGGCACAGCCCAACGAATGTACGTACGCCGCGGCTACCTCCCCGACGGCCGAGGCCTCGTCTACAACGGCAAACAAGTCCCCCCAGGCGAAACAATCCGCAACGACGACGCCGCCAACCTCATGTTCACCAAACCCCTCCACACCTGACTCCGATCCGCGCGCTCAGTGGTCCAGCGCCCGCAGATCGTCGATGCTTTCGTCGATCAAGCGCGCGGTCGGAGCGAGCCTTGCCCCGATCCCCTTGGGCGGAGTCTTGGCGCCCTCGTCGGCCGGTGCGCGGGCACCATGCGCAGGCGGGTCGAGGAACGAGACCGGTGACAGCAGAACCGTCCCCTCGACGGTCAGAAGCCGCAATCCAAGCAGCCGTGCGACCAGCGAGGTGCGTACGACGGCTCCGCCGGCCAGGGTGCTAGTTCCGGCTGGTCTCATCCAGATAGCTGTCGAGCCCGTTGCTCCCCGCTCGGGACGGCTTGCCGCGTTGACGGCGAGCCTCGTCGAACCGCTGCGACGACCTCTGGACCGCCTCGACAATCTGAACATAGCGTTCACGTCCCGCCTTGGCCCCGAGCACATACCCAACGCCGAACAGCGCCAGACTGCGCAGCTTCATTTCTTGTCCTTCTGGCGCCGCGAGCTGACCACAGCGCTGGCCGCGCTCACACCGATGGCCGCGGCAGTTGCGGCGAGGCTATTGCGCACAGCACCACGGCGCATGGCCTTCGTCGTGCCGGTCGCGATCTGATCGACGATTCGCTCCGTCCGGCTCTTCCTGTGCAACAGTCCCATGATCGTCTCCACTCCTGGCTAGCGCCGCTTCGATCCGGTCGAGCGTTTGAGGGCGGTCACCAGTTCGGTCTTGCTCATCGCCGACCTGCCCTTGACCTCCTCGGTCGTCGCCAGGTTCAGCAGGTCCGTTCTGGTCATCTCAGTGAGGTCGGCCTTGGCGTGAATCGGTCCGTTGGGCTTGCGCTGTACGGCGGCGCGAGATCGGACCTGTTCGGCCTCGCGGACCCGTTCATCGGCGCTCTTGGCCTCGCGATCGGCGTTCGCGGCAAGCTGCGCGGCCTGCCGGTGTGCCTCCTCGGCCGCAGCCTTCGTCGCCTCGGTGGCCTCGTCGGCCAGCCGCCTGGCCTCTGCGAGGCTGGCGGTCGCGTCGGCCATCGCCTGCTTCGCCTTCGACTGCGCCGCCTCGGCCTCCTCGCGGGCCTTCGCGACCCGGTCGTCCGCCTCCGCCTTCGCCTTCTGAACCATGCGGTCGGCGTCTGCCTGCGCGGAGGCCCGAGCCCGCTCGACCCGCGCATCCGCCTCCCGGCGGGCTTCGCCGACCTTGTCGTTGACTTCCTGGGCCTGCTCCCGCTCGACGTCACGCACGTACGCTCGGCACCGTTCGGCGACGTGACGTGCCTCGTCGCTGTGCGCCTTCGCCTCCTCGGCCTCGCGTACTGCCTCTTCCTCCGCCTGCTGGGCCTCGTCGGCCGCGGCTCTGGCTCGCTGAAGCCTCAGCTCGATCGAGTCGCCCACGGGTAGCACGTCCATGACGGATGCCCCCGCGTGGCGAGCGATGTCCACCAGGCCGCTTCCTGCCGACTGAGTCGCGCTACCCGCCGCGTCCTTCGTCGCTTCCAACGGCGTCAACGCCTTCGACAGCAGCCAAGTCGTGTTCCGAGGTAAGTCCTTCACCCCGCTACCCCAGGCCTTCACCAACCTGCCCGCACCGCCTGTTCCGGCCATATCGCTGCCTCCCTGATCCTGATCCGCACGACCACATACCAGGCCCCCAGCCACTCCGCAGGTACCCGGCCCCCGCCGGCACAAACTCCTGCCCGTCTTGCTTTTCGCAGCAGTAGCCGTCGAATCGAGACGGTGCGTTGCTGGTCGGCGGCCGCGGGACGTTCCGTTCTCCAGCGTTCATCACGGTTCGCTTCCGCAGGCGGCGCAGACTGCACGGCTGGTCAAGGAGCAGCTCACAAAGGAAGTCCCACTGGAAGTCCCACTGGAGCTTTTCGGAAGGTACGGCTTGCGGGCAGACGAGGAGGGCGCCACCCTCGGGTGACGCCCTCTCTGTGTGGTCAGGTGAGCAATGCTTTGGTGAGGCGGTCGGGCATTGAGGCGAAGGGGGAGTGGCTGGAGGGGAGGGTGCGGACGGCGAACTTGTTGCGGGGGGTTGCGGCGTCGGCCTCGCGGATCATCCGGTCTTGTAGCGGCAGCGGGACGGTGTGGTCCTCGGTGTTGCGGATGAAGAGGCGTGGGACCTTGCCCCAGCGTTGCGCGGTGCCGCGGGCGTCCTCGATCCCAACCCGCACGGGGAGATCCGGGTTGAAGGCGACGGCGAACTTGAGGTACTCCTCGGTGCTCAGGTCGTTGTACAACGCCAGCCGGCCGCGTTCGAGGTACTCCGGATCGCCGTTGCGCGGGTTGATCCGCACCGCACCGGTGGCCACCGGATCGGCCACCACGATCGCGCCCGAGATCCCGGTCTGGTTCTCCGGGAGTTGGGCGTAGTCGTTGGCAGACGCGAAGTTCACCGGCACGTAGGCACTGAGGTACACCAGCCGCCGCAGCAGGTGGGGGACAGCCTCGGCCACTCGGGTGATCGTGAGGCCGCCCATGCTGTGACCGACCAGGGTGACCTTGCCGTGTTCGGCCATCTTCTCGACCTGGGCGACGACGGCGTTCGTGTAGTCCGTGAGGCCGATGTTCGCCACCGGTGACGGCTCCGTCGCGAACGCGGCGAAGTCGTTGCGCAGGTAGGACTGCGGGTACGCCGCGTTGAGTCCGCTACCGGGAAGGTCGATGGCGAAAGCACGGTGCCCCATCGCCACCAGGCGTTCGGTGATCTCGTTCCAGTGCGTCGAGGAATGCCAGGCCCCGTGCACGAAGAGGAAATTCTGCTTGTCGTCGGTGGCGGCGACGGCCTGGGTGGCCGTGCCCGCGGCACCCGCGAGCGTTGCGCCCGTACCGGCGATGAAGGTTCGTCTGTTCATGGTTTCGGTCCGTTCTTTGAGTAGATGTAGATGTAGGCGTGGATGTCAGAACTCCCAGCGGGAGTACTCCGCGTTGTGCGCCTTCAGGTGTTCGAAGAGGAGCACCATGCGGTCCAGGCACCAGGCCTTCGCGCACTGCACGATCACGAGGCCCGAGACCGCTGCGACCGCGCCGATCGGTCCGAGGACGACGAGTCCGTCAGCCCGATCGGGATCAGCGACCACCAACCGATCCAGTCCCGGCTCCAGATCGAGATCGCGAGCAGCGGCAGGACACTGAACCGGGTCCAGACGCTGGCCGGATTCGCGTGGCGCATCCAGTTGTCGCCTTCGAGGCCGAACTTCCGCGCGAGCTTGGTCTCACGAGTGGGCGTCGTCTCACGGGTGGGTGTGGTCGGATCGGCTGACGGTGCCGATTGGGTGCTCATCTTTGCCTCCAGGGGATTGTCGATGTGAGCTCTTTCGATCGCAGATTGCGCCGGGGCACTGCCACCGGACTCCCGTCGCAGGGCAGTGCGCCGCCGCGGCGCTGCCATGGCGCTGCCGTGGGCGGGATTGACGAGGCAGCGGGGTCCGTAGCAGCGTGAAATGTCGTGAGGGTGAAGATGCTCGGCCCGATCGAGGTCGAGGACGCCGACGGGAAAGCTGTCGCGATCGCTGGGGCGAAGCAGCGTGCCGTGCTCGCCATCCTGGCGCTGAACGCGGCCCGGCCGGTGCCAGTGGAGACGCTGGTCGACGCTGTTTGGGGTTCCGATCCGGCCACCGACGCGCGCAACACGCTGCAGCACCAGGTGTCACGCCTGCGCAAGGCACTCGGCCGGGAGACGGTCACCAGTCAGGGTCCGGCGTACGTGCTGGACGTCTCGCCGGAGGACGTGGACGCCGTACGGTTCGAGCGGCTAGCTACCGAGGGTCGGGCCGAGTTGCGGCTGGGTGACCTCCGCGCGGCTTCCAGCGTTCTCCGCCGGGCCGAACAGCTGTGGCGTGGTCCGGCCTTGGAGGAGTTCGACGGAGACTGGGCGCGCGCCGATGCCGTCCGGCTCGAACAGTTGCGGCTCGACGTACTCGAGGACCGCGTCGACGCCGATCTACGGCTTGGCCACCACCGCGAGGTCGTCGGCGAACTCGAGTCGTCCGTGCGGGAGCACCCGTACCGGGAGACGCTCTGGGCGCACCTGATCGTGGCGCTCTACCGCTGCGGGCGGCAGGCCGACGCGCTGGCGGCGTACCAGCAGGCCAGGACGTTGCTGGCAGCGGAACTGGGGATAGAGCCCGGGCCTGAACTGCGTGACCTGGAGGCAGCGGTACTGCGGCACGACCCGGCGCTGAACTGGTCGCCGGTGGACGGCTCACCGCCCCCAGCTGGACCGGCCGTCCATGGAAGCCTGCCGATCCCGCTCACGAGCTTCGTCGGACGAGAAACCCAGCTGACGCAGGTACGGCGGGCAGTCGGCGAACATCGCCTGGTCACGCTGACCGGCGCCGCCGGCTCCGGCAAGACCCGCCTCGCGATCGAGGCCGCCGCCGGGCTCCGCGACGACTTCACCGACGGCGTGTGGATGGTCGAGCTGGAGCCACTCGCCGACGCAACCGCCGTACCGCAGGCCATCGCCTCCGCACTCGCCGGAGGTACGGCCGGGCGGCTGTCGGCCAGCGCGGACGACGGACCGGCTTCGGCCGGCGCTGGACTCCTCGAGTACCTGCGCCCTCGCCAGCTGCTGCTGGTTCTGGACAACTGTGAGCACCTGCTTCCGGGCGTGACCGAGTGGGCGCAGCTGGTGTTGTCGGCGTGCCCGCGGCTCCACGTCCTGGCCACCAGCCGCGAACCGCTCGGCATCGTGGGGGAGATCCACTGGCTCGTGCCACCGCTCACGGTTCCCAACGGAAGCGTCGACGATGCCGCAACGGAATCCGTCCGGCTGTTCGTGGAGCGGGCCCAGCGGGTGAGTACGTTCGAGCTCACCGCCGACAACGCGGAAACCGTGGCCGACCTGTGCCGTCACCTCGACGGACTCCCGCTCGCTATCGAGCTGGCCGCCGCCCGGACCAAGGCACTGCCGGTGAGCTACATCGCCACCGAGCTCAGGAACCGTTTCACGCTGCTCGTGTCGCCCGGCCGGACGTTGCCGGCGCGTCATCATTCGCTCCGGGCGACGATCGACTGGAGCTACGAGCTCTTGGACGAGCAGGAGCGAACGCTGTTCGACCTGCTCTCGGTCTTCGAGGGCGGCTGCTCGATCGAGGCCGCGATGGCGCTGGCTCGCGTCGGCGGCATCGATCCGGCCGCGACCCTCGATCTCCTCAGCCTGCTCGTCGACAAGTCACTGATCGTTCCCGAAGTGGCGGGGCAGCTGAGTGGGCGTTACGACATGCTCGAGACCCTGCGTGAGTACGGCCGCGAACAGCTTCAGAAGGCCGGTCTGCTGGCGGAGGCCGACCGGGCGCATCGCAAGTACTTCGTCGCGCTTGCCGAAGACGCCGAGGCCGGACTGATGTCGAAGGACTACCGGATGTGGCAGCTCCGGTTGGAGTCGGAGTTCGGCAACCTTCAGGCCGCGCAACGAAGTGCTGTGTCGAGCGAGGACTCCCTGCGGATCGCCTGCGCACTGTGGTGGTTCTGGTCGAGCAGCGACCGCCATGCAGTCGGACGGGAATGGATCGATGCCGCGCTCCGCGGATCTCAGGTACGCCCTTTGCTGCGCGCCCGCGCTCTGACCGTGATCAGCTATCTGGCCGGCCAGCAGTTCGATCTGGAGAGCGCCGTCGCAGCGGGGGAGGAGGCCGTCACGGAGACCGCTGACCTGTGGACGACCGCTTGGTCCCAGCAGGCGCTCGGGCTGGCGCTGGAGGTCGCGGGTGATCATCAGCGAGCTGCCGTCTTGCTCACCGAAGCGAGGGCGGTGATGGATGCGAAGGGCAGTCACTGGTACGTCGCCGCGAACGACCTCATCACCTGTCTTCGATCACTCCGCACCGGCGACTTGGACGAGCTCGACACGGCGAGTCACGAAGTACTCAGCCGGGCTGCCTTGATCGGCTATGAACCGTTCCGCTGCTGGGCGTATCTGTTGTGCAGCCGGGTCGCGGAGCTTCGTGGCGAGAACGCGACAGCCCGTGCAGAGGCCGAACGAGCAGTCCACGCGGCCCGGCGTACCCAACTGAACCACTACGTGTCGTTCGCCTTGGTCCAGCTCGGTCGGACCGCTCTCCTCGACGACGACCAGGCCGCGGCCGAGGGCGCCTGCCGCGAAGCGGTGATGGCTGCCGAGTCAGGCGGCGCAGGCTGGTTCGCAGCCCTGGCCCGCGTCGGCCTCGCGGCCGCCCTGCGCTCAAAGGGCGACGAGCAGGGCGCTACCTCTGTGCTTCAGGAGGTCGTCGCCTGGGGCGCCAGTACCAAGGCAACCGGTCGCCAGTTCTTCTACCTCGCCCTCGCCGGAGACCCCCGAACCCTGGCCGCCGCGGCGCTCAGCGGATGAAGTGGTCCCTCTTGGTCCGATATCCGTGGCCGGTCGTGACTGGCCGGCGATGGTTAGGGTAGCCTTTCCTGCGTGATCGTCTGCCACTGCGAGGTCGTCAGCGACCGCGACGTCGTCGAGAGCATCGAGGACGGCGCTCGTACGGTCGCGCAGGTGTGCGGGGCGACCGGGGCCGGGCGGAACTGTGGTGGCTGCGTCTTCTCGTTGAAGCGGTTGTTGTGCCAGCATGGGAGGTCGGTCTCGGCAGCCTCATTCACGGAGGTGGCAGGTGCAGCCGGTTAGCCCACGCGTCGTCGTACTGCTCAACGAGGCGCTCACACTCGAGTTGACGGTGATCAACGGGTACTTCCTGGAAGCCAGGATGCTCGACAACTGGGGATTCGGCCGGCTCGGCAGGGTCTTCTACGACCTGTCCATCGACGAGATGAAGGACGCCGACGAGCTCATCAACCGCATCCTGTTGTTCGACGGTCACCCGAACCTGCAGAAGCTCGGTGCCGTGACGGTCGGTGAGGACGCCCAGGAGATGCTCCGCCTGGGTCTCGAGAGCGAGCACTCCGCGGTCGCGAAGTTCAACGCCTCCGCCAAGGAGTGCCACGACCTCGGCGACCACGGCACCGCCGCGGTCTTCGAGGACATGGTCCGCGACGAGGAGAAACACGTCGACTGGTTCGAATCCCAACTCGACGCCATCGAACGAGTCGGCGCCCAGCAATACCTCGCCCAACAAATCGACCCCGGCAGCTCACCCGGCTAGAGCAACGGCGGCTTGCTGGTCAGGGTCGTGCGGCCGTCGAGGAGGTCGATGGCCGCTAGCGATGTGCGGTACCACCTCACGCTGCGCTGGAAGACCGACTGGAACAGATTGCTGATCACGGAGAACCGGAAGTCCCAGTAGCAGAGGTCCCAGCTGTAATCGTTCACACCGGCTTTGCGCAACGCCTCCCAGTAGCGCCGCAAGAGTTCGCGGTCCCGGCTGAGTCGATTGTTGGACGGTACGACGGTCAGGCAGTAAGCCAGGTCGTGTGGCGCCAGGCCGGGCTTCAGCTCGGACCAGTCGATCACCTTCGGGCGCGGGTCGCCCGTGGTGAAGAAGATGTTGCCGAGGAAGTGGAAGTCGCCGTGGACGAGCGTGATCGCACGGCCGTCGGCGACGCGGGCCCGGAACTGGCGCTCCCACGCGTCGACGACCTCCGCGAGGACCGAGCGCTCCGCGGGCTCGAGTTCGGGCGTCGTGGCGAAGAATCGCTCGGCCTCACCGCGCACCGCGTCGGCGTTGCGTGTGATCACGTCGGGCGGCCACGCTTGCGCCGTACTGGTCACCGACGGCTCCGACGCGCCGCTCAGGTAGTCCGGCACGTCGTTCCAGAACTGGGCGTGGAAGTCGGCGAGCACGTCGATCGTTCCGTGTAGTTGTGCGTCCGAAACCTCAGTACCGACGACGTGATAGCGCATTGCGCCCAGGTCCTCGGACAGCAGCAGTACGTCGTCGCCGTGATTCTGGAATCCAAGCAGCCGCGGCGCGGGATGGTTCCACTGCGGTGCCAGTTGCTGGAAGAAGCGGATCTCCTGGCGGGCCGCCGTGGCCCCGGCACCGGTCGCTCGCTTACCGATGACGGTGGTACTGGAGCCGTCCGTACGTCGCAATCGCAGCCGGACAACCTCCGCCTCCGACGCCACGAACGTATCGAGCACCTCTATCGCGGCCACCGGCGTACCCAGGGCGGCGCTGACATCGGTCACGGAGAACGCTGTACGGGTCATCGAGCACCATCCCACCACAGAAGCACGCCCGCCGACTGATCCGTTGCCAGTGCAGCGGGGCGCACGGTCTTCGTGGTCGCTGTTGCGGTGATTACTGCGCACGTTGTCGACGACTCGTTCGTGAATCCGCAGCCGGGGACGAAGGCCGGTGACCATCTCGTCAGCGGGCTGGTTCCGCTGGCCGGGCTGGCTCGTACTGATCGGGCTCGCCCTCGTGCTGCTGTGGCGGTCGAGAAAAGGTGGACGCCGTACCTGGCGATACACCCGACGGGCGTCCTTCGCGGCCACGGCATTCCTCGTACTCCGCAGCCCAGCACCCGAACCCCAGGTAGGCCTGGGCACGCCCTGATGCCTCAAGTGGGGTGGATGTTCTTGTTGTGGTGGAAGGTGTTGTCGGGGTCGTACTTGGCCTTGACCTCGGCGAGCCGCCGGTAGGTGTGATCGCCGTATGCCTCTCGGATACGACTGCTGTCGTCGGCGTCAAGGAAGTTGATGTAGACGCCGGCGGCTCGGTGTGGCTGGAGGGCTTGCAGGAACTGCCGCGCCCACGCGGTCTCGGCGGCGGCCAGTTCGCCGGCCTGGTCAGGCAACCACACTCCTTCGATGACGATGGTGTGGGCCACATCGCGACCGGCGTATGCGGTGGCGTCGTGGGGGATTCGGGCGACGGCGCCACCCATGTGGAACATCGCCGCGTACGACCTGGGCGAGCCGGCGGTGTAGGCGTGCTCGGCGATGACAGCGATGGCGTCGTCGGAGAGTCCGGCGAGGTTCGTGGACTTCCAGTAGTAGTGCCAGCCATGAGGAACGGTGTCGTCGATGGCGCTCTGGTGCGCGACGTACGGCGTGGGTGCGAGCAGGTCCGCGAGCGGCGTCCCGAACCGCCGCAGGCTCCGCACCGCACGCTCGCCGTCTTCCACGGCGCCGGCGTAGCAGCAGGCAACGGCGATCGCCGGCCGCCAGTGCAGGTCATCGGGGATGTCAGGCCAGGGAGGGATCGTGCCGAGCCTGACTACGCTGCCGAGCTCGTCGGGGGCATCGGCAACGAAGTCCCGGTAGAAGCGCAGTACCTCCGCGGTGTCCTCGGCCGCCCAGAAGACGGCACCGGCGACGACGTCGGGGCCGACGGAGTGCAGCGCGAACTGGAACGAGGTGACGATGCCGAAGTTTCCGCCGCCGCCTCGTAGGGCCCAGAACAGGTCGGGGTGTTCGTCGGTGGACGCCCGAACGATGCTGCCCTCGGCGGTGACCACCTCGGCGGCCAGCAAGTTGTCCACGGCGAGCCCGTGTTTGCGCATGAGCCAGCCGAGGCCGCCACCGAGGGTGAGCCCGGCGACGCCGGTGTGGCTCACGATGCCGCCAGTGGTGGCCAGACCGTGGGCCTGCGTCTCGTGGTCGACGTCGCTCCAGAGGGCACCTCCCTGGACCCAGGCGGTGCGGCCGGCGGGGTCGACCCACACGGCCCGCATCGCCGAGAGGTCGATGACGATCCCGTCGTCGCATACCGCCGTACCGGCCACGTTGTGACCCCCGCCTCGTACGGCGATCTCCAGGTCATGGTCGTGGGCGAAGCGCAGGGCCGCGACCACGTCGGCGGTCCCACTGCAGCGAGCGATCAGCCGGGGGTGCCGGTCGATGACGCCGTTCCACACCGCTCGGGCGGCGTCGTAGTCGGTGTGGTCGGCGGTGATCAGCCGGCCCAGGAACCCGTCGATCTCCATGGCGGTCACCTTCTCGCTCGGGTGGCCGACCTCGCCGGCCGTTTCGCTGTCGACGGCACCATCGCATCGCGGTCGACCCCGGCCGTGAAGTCAAGAATCTGGACTTCACACGCGAAGGCCGCGGCAAGACACTGGCGTCGTGAGGACATACGGCCAGTACTGCCCCATCTCGCGCGGCGCCGAGATCTTCGCCGAGCGCTGGACGCCGCTGATCGTCCGCAACCTGTATCTGGGGTGCGGCACCTTCAGCGAGATCCTGGAGGGCGCGCCCGGGCTCTCTCGCACCCTGCTCTCGCAGCGGCTCAAGCAGCTGGAACGGTTCGGCATCGTCAGCTCGGCACTTAAGCCCGGCGGGCGCGGGCGCCACTACGAGCTCGCACCCGCGGGTCAGGACCTGTTCAAGGTCTGCGTGTCGCTCGGCGAGTGGGGTGCCGCCTGGCTCGAGATCGCCCCCGAGCACCTCGATCCCTTTGTGGCCTTGTGGTCGATGTGCAACCTGCTGCGCCGAGACCGGCTCCCGGGCGGGCGCGTCGTCGTCCGCTTCGACTTCACCGGCCGCCAACGCCCCGAGCGGTACTGGCTGCTGATCGAGCACGGCGACACCGAGCTGTGCAAGACGTACCCCGGCCTCGATGAGGATCTCTACATGACGGCGGAAGCCGAAGCCTTCGTCAAATGGCACGCCGGCCAGCTCAGCTGGGCCGAGGCCACCCGCAACCGCCGCATCCAGCTCCACGGCCCGTCGTCGCTCGTACGAGCCTTCCCCACCTGGAACGCCCGCAGCGCCTTCGCCCACATCAAGCCGATCCCCCGCACTACGGCGACCTCAGCAGCCTGACCGGACGGCTACACGCCCTGACCGGTGGCCATCTCGAACTTCACGCGGTCGGCAATGCCCACAGCCGTCGTCTCATCGATGTACTGCGTCGTCGACCAGGTGAGGAATCCGCGAGGGACGGTGGAACGATGCTCTCGAGTCGGAGATCGGCGTTCTCGATCTCCCGGTACGCCGCCGGCGTTGCGCCGGTGCGGTCGGCCGCACCTCCGTCACGGATCCAGTCGGCCACGGCGACGCCTTGGTCCCGGACGGAGTTCCACCGCCGCGGGTCATCGGCCCCATGCCCGCCTCGATCGTCGCAACCACCTGTGGTGACGTCTCCGGCCAAGAGCACCAGTCACTCACCACTTCGACCAGGTTCAGCGTGAGCGCGTGGTCGAGATTCGCACCGGGCTCGTCGTCGAGATCGGCACCCGCCAGCGCCTCTTCGGCGATGGCAAGGGCGGTCACCACTGGAGCCGCGTCACCCTGCTCAATCGCTGGACACAGCCGATGCTGAGCGAGGTGCCCGAGTTGCAAGTACGGCGTGGGAGCATCGGCGAGGGCCGGCCGGAACCACCGCAGCCTCTTGGACAGTCGTCGGAGTACCTCTTCGGTGGGGTCAGTCGGGCGGCGAAAGATACTCACCACCCAACCTTATGGCGCAACACTCGGATTCCGGTGCGCCGGTGGGTGGCACCTGTAGCCGTTCGGGACCTTGTGCAGGTACTGCTGGTGGTAGCGATACCAGCAAGGCGATAGAAACGTCGCGCTGCGCAGTCGGTCAACCCCTCCGCGTCTCAGATCGCCGGACCGGCGCGCGCCACGCGAGGCCGGTCCGAGCCTGATTTCGGCTGCCGACCCGGTTCGCTTCTGAGTGGGCTCTGTGCGGCGCCGGCTCTCGCGTCCCGTCCGGTCGGCGAGTAGCTTCATGTCGGAGAGGATTCCTCTTGGGCGAGGAGTGCGCCTCGCTTCTCGCTCTTGGGCGAAAGGGGGAGGCATGCGCAAGCGGTTGTGGGTTGTGCTCATCGGTGCCGTGTCGGCGCTGCTCGTGATTACGGCAGGGAGCGCCAACGCGCTGAACCCGGACACGCTGGTCACCGTTGGCAGCCCCAGCTCGCCGTTCTCGGCGAACAAGCAGAACGAGCCGGCGGTGGCGATCGATGCCAACCACCCGAGCGTGCTGGCGGCAGGCGCGAACGACAACATCGACATGGAGGCCTGTAACGCAGGTCCAGACAACGACTGTCCGTTCACCGAGGGGGTCGGCGGGTCGGGGGTCTACTTCTCGTTCGACAGCGGTACCACCTGGACCCAGCCCACCTTCACGGGCTGGAGCGCACGCAACTGCGTGGGCGTGCCCGGCGACAGCGACCCAGTGTGTGCGCCGCAGGTCGGTCCGATCGGCACGTTGCCCGGGTACTTCGAGGCGGGCCTGGTGTCCGACGGTGACCCGGCGGTGGCGTTCGGTCCCGTGTTCAGGAACGGCAGCTTCTCGTGGGCGAACGGTTCCCGGTTGTACTACGCGAACCTGACGTCGAACTTCCCGGGCCGCTCGGCGTTCAATGGCTTCGAGGCGCTCGCGGTGTCACGGATCGACGGTCCGGCCTCGACTGGACTGACGAACTCCATCGTTTCGAACCAGGCCAACTGGAAGCCACCGGTGATCATCAGCAAGCAGAACTCGGCCCTGTTCTCCGACAAGGAGCAGGTCTGGGCGGACAATGCTTCCTCGAGCCCGTTCTTCGGGTACACCTACGTCTGCTCCGCGGCCTTCCGCGGTGTCCCGAGCAGGTCTCAGCCGCTGGTGGTCGCGACGTCGACCGACGGTGGTGACAACTGGACCACGCACCAGATCACACCGGCGACCAACAATCCCAACAGCCCGAACGGATTCGGCAGGTCGGGCTGCACCGTACGGACCGACAGCCACGGTGTGGCGTACGTGTTCGCCTACCAGTTCGCGGCCGGTACGCCGGGCAACGGCCTCCAGATCATGTCCAAGTCCGTCGACGGTGGCCGGCACTGGACCCAGGCGCAACCGATCTTCCCGGCGACCGACCTGTGCAACGCCTTCGAACCGTCCATCGGACGGTGCGTCGAAGACGGCATCGGAGGCGCTCGTGACGACCTCGGCCCGTCTCCGAGCGTGGACATCGCCAACGGTGCCCCGACCGGCACCGACGCGACGAACCAGATCGTCGACTCGTGGGCCGATGGCCGCAACGGCCTCAACCACGAGCGCGTGATGTTCTCCACCTCGACCAACGGCGGCACCAGCTGGACCAGCGCCCGGACGATCGAGACGGCCGGCGACCGCGGCTACTACGCCGCGCCGGCGATCTCGCCGAACGGGACCGACGTCTGGGTGGTGTACAACGCGTTCACCACGCCGTTCCGCAATGACACGACGTCGCCGCGGAATCTGGTCGGCGTGGTCAAGCACGCCGACGTCGGCCAAGGTGGCACCGTGGGTGCCTTCACCGAAACACACCGCAGCCCTGGCGGTGACCCGAGAGGCAGCAGCCAGAACAACCTGGCGGCGGAGTTCCTGGGCGACTACGTCTACGCGGCGGCCACCCGGACGTACGGAGCGGCTGTCTGGAACGACACCCGCGCGGCCGCCGTCTGCACGGCGATCAACACCTACCGCCAAGCTCTGCACAACGAGGCACTGGCGCTCGGAGCCCCGGTAGCGGACCCCGAGGAGCCACGCGGTGAAGAGGAAGCCGTCCACCAGGCGTTCAAGACTCAAGAACCGGATGCCGTAGCCCCGCCGGTGCAGCAGGTGTGCGCCGGCACGTTCGGCAACTCCGACATCTTCGGCGGGACCTACGCCGACCCGACCCCGTAGATGAGTGCAAGCCCGCGCCGGATGAGCGGGCGTTGATCAGTTCCGCAGCACGAGATGAACGAGGGCGCCACCCGTGTGGGTGACGCCCTCGCATGTCTGTTCGTCAGCCGGCCGACGGGAAGGCACACCGGTGTTGCTGTGGCAGCGGTAGCCGTTGGGGTTCTTGTGGAGGTGAAAGGTACTGCTGGTGGTAGCGATGCCGAGCAGGCGATAGAAGTCGCTCGGCGATGCTTCAGGTCAGGGGCGGGACGTCGCCCTCCCGGAGGGAGCCGAGGTCTGATGAGTTCGGTCAGGTCGTTGCGCCGATCCCGTTGATCGTCCCAGCGAGGGAGAGAGTCGTAGCCCTCGACCAGCCGGTGCGTCGCGAGTGTGGGCAGATCCGCGTCTGGAACGGCTCGACCGCGGCTCGCCTGTTCAGGGGTCACGTCGACACGTTCATGAACGCGATCCTGGCACAGCGTCCGGTCCTCGCGTGTCCAGGTCAAGCGAGGGACGGAGAGGATGATTGGTGTTTCAGTCCTGCCTCGCTCTGAGTCTTAGCCACTGCGACTGCCATCGGTCACTCCTCCGTCCTGGTACTCAGGCGTCAGCTCGACGCACAGATGTCGAGGAGGCGGGGCTAGTCGGCGTAGGCGGTGAGGAAGCGGTCCCGGAAGGTGTCCATCGGCCAGACCGGTGCGTCGGCGTCCGGCCGCAGCCCGGTCCGCCAGCCCCAGTCCGCTACCCGATCCGTCACGGCTGGGTCGGCGGCGATGATGCTGACCGGTACGTCGTGGCTCGCTCCGTTGCCAGACACGATGCTGGCCGGCTGATGGTCGCCGAGGACGACGAGCACCAGGTTGCGGTCGTGGAGCTGCTGTACGAACGAGGTCAGCGCGTCGAGCGAGTAGGCGATGGACTGTGCGTACGCCGCCTTCACCCGGTCCGGCTGCCGCCATACGTCTTCCGGCGAGTCGCCCTCGGCCGGCATCGGGTCGAAGACCGAGCCGTCACCCACCCGGCTCCAGTCGACCAGCCGGGGGAGCGGTGCCCAGGGTGTGTGGCTGGAAACCAGGTCGAGCTCGGCCATGACGGGAGCCCGGTTCGGCTTTTGAAACTCCAGCCGCTGGAATGCGGCCAGGGTGTACTGGTCAGGCATCGAGGCATAGCTGAACGACGGCCCGGCGTACCCCACGTTCCGGCGGTCGTAGACCATGTCGTAGTGGTAGTACGTCTTCGCCACCGACCAGTCCTCGTTGTTGGACGGTACGTCGGCGACTGTCCGCCAGCCCGCGCGACCGAACGCATCGGTGAGAGTGACCCGGTCGAGGGTGACGAGGTGGTCGTACCGCTGCTGGTTGTTCACCCACAGCCCGGACTGCAGGGTGGAGTGCGCCAGCCAGCTGATGCCGCCGAAGGTCGGCGAGGTGAGGAAGCCGCTGCGCGAGGAGAAGCCGGCCTGCTGCAGCCGCCGGTCCCCGGCCTCGAGCGCCGACCCGACCACAGGAGAGCCCAGCGCCGTGCGTCCGTAGCTCTCGACGAAGACCAGGAGCACGTCCTTACCTCTCAGACCGGTCAGCAAGTCGTTGCCCGGGGTGTCGCGGAACGGATCCTGCTTGAGCGCCCGTTCGAACTCCCGCTCGTCGCGGAGGTCGTCAGTGACTTGCGTGGCGAGCCGAGCTGCAGAGGTAGAGACGACCTGTCGTACGGGCTCCGGCCCGGCGCCGGTCAGCGCCGGCACGATCGAGATCACGGCCAGGACGGCAACGATCCGGATCGTCGGCCTCCGGTGTCTCGCTACGAGCCGGGTCACCCGCACGGCCGACAGCGGCAGCAGCGCGAGCAGGGCCGCGCACAGTACTCCGGCTCCGATGAAGACTGCGATGGCGCCGACGCGGCCGATCGAGTCGCCGAGCAGGCCCAGCGCGGAGCCGGCGTACGCCGCGTCGTACACGGGGTGGAACCCGCGGTCGAAGGCGAAGTAGAAGCCTCTGTCGAGCAGCCGCAGAATCAGCAGCACCCCGACGAGCAGACCGCCGACGAGTGCGAGGATCCGCGCGAGTCTCGACGGCAGTACGCAGACCAGTACGACGAACACCAGGCCCTCGAGCGGGATCCGGAGGAAGGCGGCCGACGACAGGCTTCCTGTGTGGTCCGGCACGAGAAGCGCAGCCCAGAGCAGGAGCACTGCCAGCGCCGACGTCACGGCGGTGCGAGTGCCGGGCGGACTCCCGGCCTGGCGCCACAGCCCCCAGATCTGACGGCCGAACGACTCGGCCAGCAGTCCCAGCGCGATCAGCAGCACCACCGTCGTCACGGCATCGGGCAGGATGCCGGCCACCGCGGCGGTCAGGGTGATGCCCTGGATCGCGGCGACCACCTTGGCCCAGTAGCGAGGCGGGAGCGAGCCGCGCAGCCACGGCAACGCCCAGCCGGCGGCCACGAACAGATAGCGGGCCGCACCGATCGCAAGCACCCACCAGCCCGTCGTACGGGCGACGTACACGCTCAGGACCAGGACCAGGAATGCGTCGACCTCCATGTCGAAGCGCGCGCCGAACGCCGAAACGGTGCCGGTACGCCGGGCGACCTGCCCGTCCACCCCGTCGAGGACCAGCCCGATCGTCGCGAGCGCCACGAGGATCGCCACCGGCGCCCGGCCGCCGAACGAGTCCGCCGTGAGCGCCGCGACCCCGCAGGCGAGGATCACGCGAGCCAGTGTCACTCTGTCCGCAGGCCCCAGCCTGTCACGACGGTGATGCGCCATCGCGCGGGCGAGCAGCGCGGCAAGGCCGGCTCCGGAGACGACGCCGGTCACCCAGCCGGCGATGTCGAGGCCGGTGACCGCTGCGAGTACACCGAGGAGCACGAGCAGACAGGCGAAGCCGGCGAGCGGGCCGGTCAGGATGCTGCGTGCTCGACCCTGAACCAGGCGCACGGTGCCTCCGTCTCTAGGGGTACGAGAGTCATACGAGAACAGCCTCGCACCGGTTCAGCCGGCCTGGAGAAGGAGACTGAGGTGCCGATAGAAGCAGGCGCGTTCTGGAGCCGCGGCTACGAGCGCTTGTTGTGAGAGAGGTGCACTTCCTGGTCCCGGCTGGGATCGACGACCCGCAGCGGCCGAGCGGTGGCAACGTCTACGACCGACGGCAGCCGGCCGGCCTGCTGGTTGCGCCGGGCGACCCACGGGCTCTCGCGCAGGCGCTGCGTCGGTGGCTGGGTGACCCGCGAGAGCGCGCGCGGCTGCGCGTGGCGGCCAGGTCCCGGCGCCTGACGCTGTCCGACTGGTTACAGACCTCACGCGAACTGTCGGCCGTGCTGTCGGAAGTCGCCGGATGAACCAGCGGCAGGTGACAGCCGTGCTACTGGCACGAGGCACTACTACGAGATCGGAGCCCGCCATCAGCCGAAGCATCTGGACCTGGGCGCGCCTGGCGGGCGGCGCCGCGATCCTTGCCGTTCTCGTTTGGCGGGTAGGCACGGGCCCATTGGTGGACGGTCTCCGGCTGACGACCGGTTGGTCGCTCGCCGCCGCGCTCGCAATCACCTCGCTGACCACGTTGTGCTGTGCATGGCGGTGGCGGATCATCGCCGGCCGGCTCGGCGTCGAGATGCCGCTGAGGACCGCGGTGGCGGCGTACTACCGATCCCAGTTCCTCAACGCCACGCTGCCCGGCGGGGTGATCGGCGACGTACACCGCGCCGTGCGCCACGGACGCGAGGTCGGCGACCTGGGCCGCAGCCTGCGGGCCGTCGCGTGGGAGCGGGCGTCGGGATTCACGGTACAGATCGTGCTGACGGTGGGCGTGCTGTTCCTGCTGTCGTGGCCCGCCTTTGTTCCCCCGGCCGCCGTGACGGTCGTCGCCGGCGTGGCGCTCATCGCCGTACTTCTTTATCTCAAGGGACGTCGCCTCTCCTCGCGGATCGGACGCGCCCTCACCAGCGACCTCCGCGATGCGGTCCTCGCGCCCCGGGTCTGGCCCGGCATCCTGCTCGCCTCCACCGTCGCCGTACTCGGCCACGCCGCTGTGTTCCTGATCGCAGTGCGAGCAACCGGCGCGGACGTGTCCCCGGCTCGCCTGCTGCCTCTGGCACTGCTCGTCCTGACGGCCTCCGCAGCGCCCACGAACATCGCCGGCTGGGGACCCCGCGAGGGCGCGGCCGCCTGGGCGTTCAGCTCGCTCGGGCTAGGCGCGACGCTGGGCGTCACCGTCGCGGTCGTGTACGGCATGCTCGCCCTGGTTGCAACGCTCCCTGGAGCCGTCGTCCTGCTGGTCGCGCGTCAAACACGCCAGATGCCCCCGAACTCAGAGAGTCCAGGGGCATCGCAGTAGATCTGTCAGACGTCAGCCGGGAACTTCGCGCCGGTGTTGCTGTGGCAGCGGTAGCCATTGGGGTTTTTGTGGAGGTACTGCTGGTGGTAGGCCTCGGCGTAGTAGAAGGTGGTGGCGGGGGCGATTTCGGTGGTGATGTCGCCGTAGCCGAGGGGCTTGATGACCGGGGCGTAGAGGTCGCGGGTGCGCTCGGCCTCGGCGCGCTGGGCGTCGGTGGTGTAGTAGATGGCCGAGCGGTACTGGGAGCCCAGGTCGTTGCCCTGGCGCATGCCCTGGGTCGGGTCGTGCGTCTCCCAGAAGACCTTCAGCAGATTGGTGAAGGTGGTCTTGGTCGGGTCGTAGACGACCCGGACCGCCTCGGTCTGACCGGTGCGGCCGCTGCAGACCTCGTCGTACGTCGGGTTGGGGGTGTATCCGCCCGCGTAGCCGACGGCCGTGGTGTAGACCCCGGGCTGCTGCCAGAAGATCTCCTCGGTACCCCAGAAGCACCCGGTGCCGAACCAGACCTCTTCGAACCCCTCGGGAGCCGCCGCGGTCTGCGGCGTACCGAGCACGATGTTGTCCGCCGGTACGGCGAAGCCGGGCTCCGGCCGGCCGGGCAGCGCGGCCTCGGGCTCGACCAGGGCTGTGTTGCGCTTGAAGAACGACATTCTCACGCCTCTCGCAGTGTGACTTTCATAGTGTCTCAACGCGACGGGTGAGACGAACCTTCCGCCGGCCGATTACGGCACGCTCACGCGATCATGGCCGCCGTACGCCGGGTCGGCGCGGGCCTGCTGGTCAAAGCGGCGTACGACGACGCCAGCCGGCGAACCCCGTCACGCAGCGCATCCGCGGGCAGCGTGTACGGCAACCGGATGAACGACTCCAGCCCGCCATCCGGCGAGAACCGCGCCCCCGCCACCAGCAGGACGCCGTTCCGCTGCGCGACCCCGACCAGACTCGACCCCACCGGCTCCGGGAGCTCACACCACAGCGACAGGCCGCCACCCGGCAGCCGGAACCGCCAGGACGGCAACTCCGCCGAGACCACCTCCGCCAGCGCGTCCCGCTGGCGGGCAAGGGTCACTCGCCGCTCCGGCAGCAGTGCCGCCCGCTGCCGCAACAGACGCGCGACAACCAACTGCTCCAGCACCGGTGCCCCCAGATCGAGCGAGGCCCGCGCGTCGAGCACCTGGGCGACCAGGGATTCCGGCACCCGCATCCACCCGATCCGCAGCCCGCCCCAGAACAGCTTGCTCGCCGAGCCGACCGTGATCACCCCCTCGGGGTGGTACGACGCGAACGGCGGCGGCATCTCCTGACCGTCCAGCGACAGCCCGAACAGCGTCTCGTCGATGATCGCCGTCGTCCGGCTCCGCGCGAACGCGGTCGCCAGCTGCTGCCGATCCGCCGCCGACATCAGCCAGCCGGTCGGGTTCTGGAAGTCCACCACCAGCCAGGCGGCCCGCGGCGCGGTCTGCCGGATGGTTGCCTCCAGCAAGGGAAGGTCCCAGCCGCTCGGGCCCATCGGCACTGCCACCAGCCGGCAGCCGCTGCGCCGGATCGCGTCGACCGAGTTCGGGTGGGTCGGGCTCTCGGTCAGCACCCGGTCGCCGATCTGGGTCATCGCCCGGATCGCGATCGACGTCGCGGCCAGCGCGCCGGCGGTGATGATGATCTGCTCCGACGAGGTCGGCAGCCCGCGTTCGGTGTAGACGGCCGCGACCTCGGCACGCAGTTCCGGCAGGCCCTGCGGGTGGTACCCGGGGGTGGCGAGGTGGGCCGGGAGATCGGGGGTCGCCGCGGCGACCGCGGCACTGATCCCCGGGATCGCGGCCGGCGCCGCGGCGGTGAAGTCGTAGTGCGCGTCGGTGTCGAACGTGGGGGCGTGGTGCCGGCCGAGCTCGGGCTCGAGCCGGCCGGGGAGGGCGGTGACACTGCCGGAGCCGCGACGGCTCATCAGGTACCCGCCGTCGCGCAACTCCCGGTACGCCGAGGCCACCGTCGTACGGCTGACTCCGAGTGCGTCGGTCAGCTCGCGCTCACTCGGCAGCCGCGAGCCGGGCATGATCCGGCCGTCCGCGATCAGCAGCCGGAGCCGCTCGGCGAGGACCCGGTACGCCGGGCCGGTCCCGTCGGCCCAGGCGCCGAGCAGGCCGGAGAGCGTACTGGCGGGAAGATACTGACCTTTCATGCAGTCCACTATCGCGTAATTGGCTATCGATTACCAGGCCACTTACTCCGCAAACTGGAGAAGTGAATGCCACTTCCGAGGCCCCTCCTCGTCAACTAGCGCCCTTGAACCCGATCCAGCAGCTGAAAGCAGGCCACCTGCCGCGCCGCCTGGTCCAGCTGTACGTCGGCCTCACCCTGTACGGCGCCTCGATGGGACTGATGATCCAGGGCAACCTCGGCCTGGACCCGTGGGACGTGTTCCACTCCGGCATCACCAAGCACCTGTCGCTGAGCTTCGGCACCGTGGTGATCGCGGTGAGCTTCGTCGTACTGCTGGCGTGGATCCCGCTGCGGCAGTGGCCCGGTCTCGGCACGATCAGCAACGCGATCGTGATCGGTCTGGTGACGGACCTGACGCTGGCGACGGTCGACCGGCCGGACGCGCTCTGGCTGCGGATCGTCTTCATGGTCGCGGGAGTCGTGGTGAACGCGTTGGCCGGTGCGCTCTACATCGGTGCCCAGTTCGGCCCCGGTCCCCGGGACGGTCTGATGACCGGCCTGGTACGCCGTACCGGCCTGAGCGTCCGCCTGGTCCGGACCACGCTCGAGCTCACCGTCCTCGCGACCGGGTTCCTGCTCGGCGGCGCGGTGGGAGTGGGCACGATCGTCTACGCACTGTCGATCGGCCCACTCGTCCACTTCCTCCTCCCGATCTTCACCGTCCGGCTGAAGACCGTGCGTCAGCCGACGGTTTCCAGCTGACGTTCCTCGGGCGCTGTCGACCCCGACTCGATCCGACGCGGCCACCACGCGCGGCGGCCGAGCAGGGCGATGACGCTCGGGACCAGGAAGATCGACATCACGAACGCTGAGATCACGATGCCGGCGGCGACCGAGAAGCCCATCTCGGTCAGCAATGCCATCCCGGCCAGCATCAGCGACGAGAAGGTGCCGGCCAGGATCAGCCCGGCGGCCGCGACCGACGGGCCGCCGTGCTCGATCGCGAGGTCGGCAGCCGCCCGCGGTTCGGTCCCGCGCTCGGCCTCCTCCCGCAACCGCGCGATCATCAGGATGTTGTAATCGGTGCCGATGGCAACGACAAACAGGTAGAGCATGATCGGCAGCGAGAACGTCACCCCGGCATGTCCGGCGGCGCCCTGGAACACGAACACCGTCGCCCCGATCGAGCTGAAGAAGCTCAGTACGACGGCGAGCATCAGCACCAGCGGAGCCAGCAGCGACCGCAGCAGCAGCGCGAGGATGATCGCGATCAGCCCGCCCGCGACCGGGAAGATCACCGAGAGATCCCGGCTGTTCGCGTCCCGGATGTCGGTGTAGCTCGCGGTCACCCCGCCGAGCAGCGCGGTCGTTCCGGCCGGCGCCTCGGCATGCGCCACGTCACGGAGCTTCCCGTCGACCAGATCCAGCGACGAGGTCGCGTACGGCGGATCATTGAGTACGACGTTGAGCTGGGCAACCGTCTTGTCCGCGTTGAGCAGCGCCAGACTGCCGTCCGCGGCAGCCGGGAGCACGGCACCGACCCCGTCGACCTTCGCGAGCTTCCCGGCGTACGTCGTGAGCTCTGTCGGACTGAGCGTCGTACCGTCGGAGCTGCGCACGTAGACCGTGGTCGGGTTGAGTGCACCGGCAGGGAAGCCGGCCTGCAGGTCCTTGATCGCGCGGGCGGACTCGGTGCCGTCGGGAAGTTGGCTGAAGGCGTCGTAGTCGACCTTCATCCCGAGCGCGCCGAGGGCGAGCGCGACCATCACGCCGCCCGACGCCAGGGCGACCACGGCCGGACGCCGCGCGGTGAACCGGCCGAAGCGCTTGAACATCGCGCCCTTCGGCGTCTTCTGCCACGACTTCGACGGCCAGAACACCTTCGGGCCGAGCAGTGACACGACCGCCGGGATCAGCGTGATCGCGGCGAGGGCCATCACCGCCACCGCGATCGCGAGCCCCGGGCCGAGGCTCTTGAACCCACCGAACACGGCCAGCAGCAGAGCGCTGAAGGCGACGATGATCGCGCCCGCCGCCGACACGATCACCTCGGACACCCGGGTGGCCGCGTTGACCAGGGCCTCCTTCGGCTGCTCGCCGGCGCGCAAGCGTTCGCGGTAGCGGAACAGCAGGAACAGGATGTAGTCCGTCCCGACGCCGTACAGCACGACGGTCAGGATGGTCTGCAGGTCCTGCGTCACCTGTAGGTCGAACGCCTTCGCGGCCAGCGCGATCAGGCCAGGCGCGATCGCGGCGACCAGGCCGACGGTCAGGATCGGCAGGAACGCGGCCACCGGACTGCGGTAGATGACCAGCAGCAGGCCGATGATCAGTACGACGGTCGCGATCCCGACCACCACGAACGCGTTCTCGAACGCGTCCTGGTTGTCGAGGTAGAGCGCGGCGTCGCCGGTCACGCCGTACTCGAGGTCGGCGCCGGTCAGGGCCGGGCCGGTCACGTCGCGGACCTTCTGGACCGCGTCGAGCACGGCCTGGTCGTCCGGCAGGCCCTTCAGGCCGACGCTGACGATCTGGACCTGCTTGTTCGGCGAGACCGCCTGCGGCCCGGTGATCGCGCCGGTGACGCGATCGATCTTCGCCGCGGTGATCTCCGTCGCCAGTTCGGTCACCTTGGCCTGGTCGCCGGCGGTCAGTTCGCCGCCGGCCGCGCGCTTGACCACGATGCTGGCGGTCGCGTCGTTGGTCTGCCCGAACGCGTCGGCGGCCAGCTTCTGCGCCTGCACGGACTCGTAGGTGTCCGGGAGGAACGCGGCCTGGTCCTTGTTGGTGACGTCCGCGAGCGTCGGCGCGAACGCGAGCACGGCCACCGCCGCGACCACCCACGCGGCGATCACCTTCCACGGGTTGTGGACGACGAATCGTCCGAGTCTGCTGAACACCCCGAACCCCTCCTGCGGGTTGTTTCTGCTGTCTACCTGCCGGTCGGTAGGTAGACTACCTGCCGCCCGGTAGGCAGGTGAAGTGAGAAGGTGGTGACGTGCAGCACGCGACCAGTTCCCGCGATACCAAGGCGGCCATCCACCGGGCGGCGCTCGAGCTGTTCTCCACCCAGGGGTACGAGAAGACGAGCCTCCGAGAGATCGCCGAGCAGGTCGGCATCACCAAGGCGTCGCTGTACTACCACTACTCGTCCAAGCAGGAGCTGCTCCGCGCGATCGTCGGCACGTTCCTGGACGACATGCAGCGGGTGCTGGCGCTCAGCGACGAGCTGGCCTGGTCCCCGGAGGCCGAGCGCGAGCTGCTCGGCGCGTACGTCGACGTCGTCATCCACCACCGGTCGACCGGGCCTACGCTGCTCCGCGACATCGCCGCCGTACTCGCGGCTTTCGGTGACGACCTGGATCAGTTGATCGCGCGGAGCCGCCGGTTCCAGCTCTGGCTCGCGGGGCCCGATCCGACGCCCGCCGACCGGCTGCGGGCTGCCGCCGCGGTCGAGTCGATCGGGGCCGCGATGGCGATCGAGCTCGACGTCGAGGTCACCGATGCGGAGATCCGCGCCACGCTGCTCGACGCCGCCACCGCGATCCTCGCCCGCCGCAGCCGTGCGGTCGCGGACGTGTCGCCGTGAGCAGTTTCCAGTTCTCGGCGCCGCTGTGGCAGTACCCGGGCGAGGGCAGTTGGTACTTCGTCACCGTGCCGGAGGAGATCAGTGACGACATCGCCGACCTGACCGCCGGCTTGCGCAAAGGCTTCGGCTCGGTTCGCGTCACCGCCACGATCGGCAGCACCACCTGGCAGACCTCGGTCTTCCCCAGCAAGTCCGGTACCTACCTGCTCCCGGTCAAGAAGCCGGTCCGCACCGCCGAACACCTCACCGAAGGCGTTCCCGTCGAAACCCAGCTACAACTAGCGGACCTGTAGTCCAGGCGGGGAAAGGCGAACGCCGCCGGGTGGCCGGCGGCGTTCGGGGTTGCTTGGTGGTGCGAGTTACTTGGTGAGGTCGGGGCCCTTCTGGCCCTGAGGCTGGCCACCGGTCCGCTGGGCTTCGCCTTGGCTGGCCTGCTCCTGCCCCTGCCCGGCAGCTCCCTGCGGGCCGTGCTGGGCCGGGATCTGGCTGGCGGGCGCCTGGCCGGCGTTGACGAACTGAGCGAGGTTGCCCTCGGGGCCGGCGCGGTGCTGGCCCGGGTCCTGCTGGGCGTACTGGTAGCTCGAGGCCTGCATGGCCGTGGCGGCAGCGGCCAGGCGCTGGGCGGCAGCCGCCTGAGCCGCGGGGCCTTGCTCCGCCGCTGCTACCAGCTGGTGGGCGTGAGCGGTCAGGGTCTGCAGATCCTTCTGCCCCGGGTCCAGCGCGACGAGGTTCCGGTCGTTCCTGAACTGCTGGTACGCGCGCATCGCGGACTGGCCACGTTCGGTCGCGTACGACCGCGTGCCCTGGTACCAGCGGGACACCTTACCCGCGGTCTGCCGAGTGGCGTCGGCCACCTGCCGTCCGGCGCCGGCGACGGCCTGAGCGCCCGCGGTGGCCGCTCCGCCGACTGCCCGGCCGGCTCCGCGGAACGCCTCGCCGGCTCGCTGCGCGGCCAGGTCGGCCCGTGCGGCGGTGTTCTGGCCGAACTGAACGGCGCCGTCCCGCATCTCACCGACCCGCGCCGCGGCATCGCTGCCGAGCTGGCGAGCCTGAGCCGCGGTGTCACGGCCGAACTGCACGGCGCCATCACGGATCTCGCCGGCCCGGGCCGCGGTGGCCTGCCCGAACTCGGTCGCGCGGTTGACAGCGCCGTCCCGGATCTCGCCGGCGCGGGCGGCGGTAGCCTGGCCGAACTCGGTCACGCGGTTGACGGTGTTGTCGCGGATCTCACCGGCCCGCGCGATGGCGTCACGACCGTACTGGCGGGTCTGGCTGGCAAGTGCCTGCGCGCCCTCGCTGATGCGCTGCCCGGTCGCGATGGCGGTCTGCTGGACCCGCTGGGCCGTTTCCATGAGCCGGGTGAGCACCGGCTTGTGGTTCACCGCGCGGCGCAGATTCTCCTGCTGGGTCGCGTCGAGGCTCGCGAGCCACTCGAGCGCCCCGAAAGCATCGCCCTGTCGCCACATCCCAGGGCCTTCGTGTGGGGTGGTCATATCCGAACTCCTAGTCGATGAAGACCGCGTAGTTGACGCCCACGGCCCTGGTCAGCGGGTCGCTGGTCGGTTTGTCGCTGAAGAGGTGGATCTCGGCGCCCGGGCGTACCCAGACAGCCAGATGCCGCCGGTCCGCGCCCGCGCCCGGGCCCCACTCGTCGAGGAAGGTCGGGCTGCTTTCGTCACCGACGTAGTCGGGGTCGCCGAAGTGCTTGCGCGCCAGCTCGAGCTGAGCCGGCCAGTGCTCGTCCAGGCCGGCCTCGGCGGCCGGGATATCGCCCGGGCCGATCTCGTACGCCGACCAGCCCGAGTTCCGGCAGTCGGAGAAGGCGAGTCCGTCGAACACGATCATCGTCGTACCGCGTCGGGTGGTGAATCCCCACGACGCGACCGCGGGGTCGATCTGTTCGCCGGCCTCGAGGGGCCACGGCTGCCAGTCGGTGGCGCTGGTCACGCGCTGCACCAGCGCGCGTACCACCGCCGGCCCGGACGCGTCGCTGTCCGGTCCGGCCACCCTGGTCCAGTCCGCTACGTCGGCGAGGTCGGCCATCGCCAGGTCGTCCTCATCGAGCGGCCTGTCCTGCGTCTTCATCCGGGCTTGTTCCTTCCGTCTGTGTCAAGCCTTTCGACCGCAACCGTAGGCCTGGGCCGGGGTCACGCCCGGCCGAGCGGCGATGCGGTCAGGTCGTGGAGTTCGGGAGGTCAGCGTTTGACCCCTGTGTCGCTCTTCCGCTCGGCGCCTTGCCC
Organism: Kribbella sp. NPDC026596; assembly: GCF_040638415.1. Taxonomy (NCBI): domain Bacteria; kingdom Bacillati; phylum Actinomycetota; class Actinomycetes; order Propionibacteriales; family Kribbellaceae; genus Kribbella; species Kribbella sp. NPDC026596. Next base: position 114,558 of record NZ_JBEZYF010000006.1, read on the forward strand.
TGTCGTCCGGTGCTGTCCGCTCCCGTCCGATTCGGCGGCAGTCACCCGGGCTTGCTCGCCGCTGGAGACTCGCGGCGGCGTCATGCCGCCGAGTGCGGCGTGGTGGTTCTGAATGTCCGCCGGAGTCAGCTCTCCCGGGCTCGTCGCTGCTTCGCCCTGTGCGGTGTCCAGCTGACCAGGTCGTTGCCCGTCGGCTTCCTGGTTTGCCGTAGTCGGCAGGGGTTGGACGGGTGCCTCGCCGGCGGCGACGTCGACCCAGTTCGACGCGTTGCTGGGGTCGGGACCCTGCTGGAACGTCTCTTCGGTCTGGATGATCGGGTGGAAGCCGACGTGGTGCTGGTTCTCGGGGTCCTGCTGAGCGACCTCAGACTCCGGCTGCCCACCCTCGGCAACCCGCTCCGGCGCGCCCTCGGCAACCTGCTCCGGCGTGCCTTCGGCAACCTGCTCCGGCGTGCCTTCGGCAACCTGCTCCGGCGTGCCTTCGGCGGGCAGCTGTTGAGCTGCTTCGGGCTGTTGCCTGGGACCGGGTTGTTGCTGCTGGCCCGCTTCCGGCTGCAGCATCTGGGCGACCTGGGCCTGCTGCGCCATCTGGGCTTGGTACATCGCCGCCAGCTGCGCGGTCTCGGCCTGGAGCTGCGCGATCCGGGTCTGGAGCAGCTGGGCCGCCTGCGCCTGGAGTTGGTTGTACTCGGCAAGCAACTGCGTCATCCGGTCCTGCTGCGGCTGCATCGCCTGTTGAGGCACCTGCTGCTGCATCTGCTGCGGCTGAACCATCTGCTGCTGATCCGGCGCCGCCACCTGCTGCGATTGCTGCGGCATCGCACCGTTGCGGCCCTCAGGCAGGAAGGTCTGCTTCATGTGCTCTTGCGAGAACGCCTGCAGATCCGCCGCGGTGAGCGTCGACCGCCCGATCGCTTCGCGAACGGCCGGATCCATCCGTTGCACGTCCCGCGCGGCTTGGATGTACGCCGCCTCGAGCGCCTTCGTGCCCTGCCGGGTATTTCGCCACCGGGAGACGCTGTTGGCCAGCCGCCGGAACGGATTGCTGGTCGGCGCCGCGGACGTCCCGGCTTGCTGCACCCGGGCGGCCGCGGAGCTCTCGAGGCCCTGCGCGGCCTGGCCGTACAGCTCCGGACGCCACCGGCGGCCGATGTTCGTTTCAGCGAGCATCTGCAGGTCGGCCGCGGTCATCTTGGCGCGCCCGATCCGCTCGCGCACGACCGGGTCGATCTGCTTCACGTCGCGGGCGGCCTGGGCGTACGCGGCCTTCAGCGTCTTCGTGCCTCGCCGCGTGGTGCGCCACCGCGAGACCCCGGCGCGCATGCGGCTCATCCGGGAGGGTTCCTGGGAGGGCTCGCTCATCGGGTCTCCTAGTCGATGTACACGGCGTAGTTGACGCCGACGGCAGTCGTCAGCGGATCCTTGCTGGGCTTGGTGCTGTACAGATGAATCTGCGCCCCCGGCCGCAACCAGACCGCGAGGTGCCGCCGGCCGGTCCCCGCGCCGGGCTCCCACTCGTCGGCGAACGTCGGGCTGCGGTCGTCACCGACGTAGTCCGGCTGTCCCCAGTGCTTGGTGGCGAGCGTCAGGTGGTCGGGCCAATGAGCGTCCAGGCCGCTCTCGGCGGCCGCGATGTCGTCCGGACCGATCTCGTACGCCGACCAGCCGCTGTCCGGGCAGTCGGGGAACGCCAGTCCGTCGAACACGATCATCGTCGTACCGCGGGGAGTGGTGAATCCCCACGAGACCATCTCGGCGCCGATGACCTCGCCCTGCTCCAGCGGCCAGGGCTGCCAGCGGGTCTGCGACATCACCCGGTGGACGAGCGCGCGAACGACCTCGGGACCGGACTCGTCGCCGTCCGGGCCGGCGATGACGGTCCAGTCCGGAATCTCGGCGAGGTCCGCCATCGCCAGGTCGTCCTGGTCGAGCGGCCTGTCCTGCGTCTTCATCCGGCGACGTGTCCTTCCGTTTTGCGGTCCGGTGGCAACCACTGAGCGCAACCGTAGGCTGCCGTACGGGTCAGGTGCCAGGGGGTTCGACGCGTCTGTGGACAACTCGGATCCGCCGAATCGTCCCGGCTGCGGACGGCGTGCGTACGCCGATCAGACCAGGCCGTACGCTGGTCCGGTGAACACGGAACACCGCTACGGCTTCGAGACGCTCGCCATCCACGCCGGGAACGAGCCCGACCCCACGACCGGCGCGGTAGTGCCGCCGATCTACGCGACCAGTACCTACAAGCAGGACGGCGTCGGCGGGCTGCGCAACGGCTACGAGTACTCCCGGTCGGCGAACCCGACCCGGACGGCGCTGGAGGAGTGTCTGGCCGCGATCGAGGCGGGCAGCCGCGGGTTCGCGTTCGCCAGCGGCCTGGCCGCCGAGGACACCCTGATCCGCTCGCTGTGCGTGCCCGGTGACCACGTGGTCTTCCCCGACGACGCGTACGGCGGCACGTTCCGCCTGTTCGCCCGCGTGCTGGGCACCTGGGGTGTCGAGATGACGCCCGCCGCGGTGACTCACCCGGCGGCGATCCGGGACGCGATCCGCCCCGGCAAGACCAAGGTGGTCTGGCTGGAGACGCCGACCAACCCGCTGCTGAACGTCGCGGACATCGCGATCGTCGCGCAGATCGCCCACGACGCCGGTGCACTGCTGGTGGTCGACAACACCTTCGCCTCGCCGTACCTGCAGCAGCCGCTGGAGCTCGGTGCGGACGTGGTCGTCCACTCGACGACGAAGTACATGGGCGGTCACTCCGACGTCGTCGGCGGCGCACTGATCGTCCGCGACGCCGAGCTGGCCGACAAGATCGCCTTCCACCAGAACGCGATCGGCGCGGTCGCCGGCCCGTTCGACTCGTGGCTGGTGCTGCGCGGTATCAAGACCCTCGGCGTCCGGATGGACCGGCACAGCGACAACGCGGAGAAGGTCGTCGAGTTCCTGCAGCGGCACAAGTCCGTCAGCAAGGTGCTGTACCCGGGCGTCGACGGCCACCCCGGCCACGAGACCGCCGCCAAGCAGATGAAGCGGTACGGCGGGATCGTGTCGTTCCGGGTCACCGGCGGCGAGCCGCACGCGCTGGACATCTGCAACAAGGCCGAGGTCTTCACGCTGGGCGAGTCGCTCGGCGGCGTGGAGTCGCTGATCGAGCACCCGGGCAAGATGACCCACGCCTCGGTCGCCGGTACGCCGCTCGAGGTCCCGGCCGACCTGATCCGTCTCAGCGTGGGCATCGAGACCGTCGACGACCTGCTGCAGGACCTCGACCGCGCGATGTCCTGATCCGTGGGCCTGCTGGTCGCGGTCGACTTCGGATCGACCTTTACCAAGGCGATCGCGGTGGACTCCGGCTCGGGCGACCTGGTCGCCCGAGCCGAGCACCGCACCACGATCGACACCGACGTGATGGACGGCTGGCACGCCTGCCGGGCAGTGCTGGCCGAAGCTGATCGCGGCGTCGAGAACGCCGAGGTCCTCGCCTGCTCGAGTGCGGGTGGTGGTCTGCGGATAGGTGTCGTGGGCAACGAGGAGCTCGTCACCGCGGAGGCCGGCCGGCGAGTCGCACTGTCCAGCGGTGGCCGGGTCGTTGCCGTGGTCAACGGTGGGCTCACGGCAACCAGTCAGAAGGAGCTTCGCAAGGATCGCCCTGACGTCGTGCTGCTGCTGGGTGGCACTGACGGTGGCAACTCGGCGGTGTTGCTCAAGGCGACCGAGACGCTGGCGAAGTACAGGTGGCGGCGTCCGGTCGTTGTCGCGGGCAACGTCGACGTCCAGGTCGAGGTCGGTGAGATCCTGGCGGCGGGCGGCGTACCGCATGTGCTTGCGGACAACGTCGTACCGGAGATCGGGGTGTTCGCGCCGGACAGTGCGCGGGCCGCGATCCGGGAGATGTTCCTGAAGCACGTGATCGGCGGGAAGCACCTGTCCCGCGATCCGGGCTTCACGCAGATGGTTCGGGCCGCGACACCCGACGTCGTACTGCGCGGTGTCGAGGTGCTGGCCGGGTTGCAGGGTGACGTGGCTGTGGTCGACATCGGTGGCGCGACGACCGACGTGCACTCGGTGATCGAGCTCGACCCCGAGGACGCGAACCTCGGCCGTGAGGTGGTTGCCACGCACCCCGTGACCCGGACCGTCGAAGGCGACCTCGGCATGCGATGGAGCGCCGTACCGGTGGTCGCCGCCGGTGTCGAGGCCGGTCTCGTGGCGGACGACGACACGATCCGTACGGCGGCCGCCCGCCGGCACCGCGATCCGTCGTACCTCCCGGACAGTGCGATCGAGGCGTCGTACGACGAGACGCTGGCGACCGTAGCCGCGACGGTAGCGCTCAGACGGCACGCCGGGCGGCAGCGGATCGTGTTCGGGCCCGGGGGACGGGTGATCGAGCGGTCCGGGAAGGATCTGCGTGAGGTGGATCTGCTGGTCGGATCCGGGGGAGTGCTGCGGCACAACGGGCCGGACGTGGCGGCGCGGATCCTGGGTGCGGTCGGCGCGAACGCACAGGAGGAAGGCTGGCTCGTCCCTGAGCGAGCCGAGGTCTGTGTGGACAAGGACTACGTGCTCGCCGGTGTCGGCCTGCTGGCCGACGAGAACCCGAAGGCCGCCGAGGGGCTGGCTGCGCACATTCATGGAACCGGCGGCTCCGGGCACTAGTCTCAGCACCAGGCGAGACGCGGAGGCGTGATGAGCGAGGCGGGGCGGGAAGAGGACGATAGTCCGGTCGCGGACGACCAGATGCTGGAGGAGTCCAGGGAGAGCGCGCCGGCCGACGATGCCGAGCGTGACGTTGCCGCTACAGCTGAACACAAGGTGGATGCGGCTGACCGAGGACCGTACGACGCCGGGGTGACGCGCGGGATGCACATCGCCAGTGCCTGGGCCTGGCGGTTCCTGGTGATCGTCGGCGCCGTCTTCGTGATCGGCTACGGGATGCGGTACCTGTCCGAGGTGGTCGTTCCGGTCACTGTCGGCGTACTGCTCACCGCACTGCTCGTTCCGGTGACGAACGGTCTCCAACGACTGCGTCTGCCGCGCGGTGCCGCCGCCGGTATCACGGTGATCGCCACTCTCGTCCTGGTCGCCGGTCTGCTCACCTTGGTCGGTACGCAGATCGCGGGTCAGTTCGACAGCCTGTCCACGCAGGTCGGCGAGGGCGTGCAGAAGCTCCGCGAGCTGGGCCGGATCAACTTCGGGCTCACCGATGAGGATGTCACCAACGCCATCAAGAGCCTGCGCGAGCAGATCACGTCCGGCGGCGCGCTCGGTCAGCAGGCGGCGGCGGTCGGTACGACGGCCACCCACGTCGTCGCCGGGCTCTTCATCTCGTTGTTCTGCCTGTTCTTCTTCCTCTACCAGGGCGACCGGATCTGGGCCTGGGTGGTCCGGCTGTTCCCGCGGCGGGCGCGGGACAAGGCGGACTCGTCCGGCCGCAAGGCGTGGGTCTCGCTGACCGCGTTCGTGCGGGCCACCATCATCGTCGCCGCGGTCGACTCGATCGGGATCTCCCTGGGGGCGGCGATTCTCGGCCTGCCTTTGGTGAGTGCGATCGGCATCCTGGTGTTCGTCGGCGCGTTCGTACCCGTCGTCGGTGCGCTGGTCAGCGGCATCGTCGCCGTCCTCGTCGCCTTGGTTGCCAAGGGCCCGATCGTCGCGATCATCATGCTGGGCGTGGTGATCGGCGTGCAGCAGCTGGAAGCCCACGTCCTGCAGCCGTTCCTGCTCGGCCGCGCGGTCAGCGTGCACCCCCTCGCCGTCATCCTCGCGATCGCCACCGGCGTAGTCATCGCCGGCATCGTCGGCGCCCTGGTCGCCGTCCCCACCGCAGCCGTCCTCAACACCATCGTCAACCACCTGGCCGGCAACGACGTAGACCCAGAACCCCCCAGATCCCTGCCCAGACGCCGCCCCCACCCAACCCCCGACTAACTCCCCCGCTCACCCATCCCACGCCCTTGCTCGTACGGCGAACGCCGCTGAGCAGCCTCACCGTTCGAGCTCGCGGACTGGCCCTGCCCAGGCATGGCGTGGCCGGTCTGCAACAGCCTCATGGACTGGTCGATGTCGGGGTTCGCCTCGCGGGTTCGAATTTCGTTCGCCCAGGCGGTCATCCGCGACTTCAGTCCGGCGGTCTCCTCGGGATTGAGCCCGCACTTGGCGTACTCCTCGTCCGGAATGTGCTTCGCGGAGTCCAGCAGTTGCGCGAACATCGGGCGGTCCATCGGACTCGCCTCGCGCGCGTCAGCCAGTTGCATCAGTTGATCGGTGGAGTACCCCGCCTGCAGGGCCGCGTTGGTATCCACGAAGTCCTTGGCCTCGCCGCGCGTGTAGATCGAACCAACCTTCGAACCGACGGCGTCGTCGACGTGCAGCACCGGACCGAGCTCGGTCTCCACCGGCGGCTTGCTGCGGTAGTCCTTGCCGAGGTCGATATCGACCTTGTCGTCTCCGCGCTCGACGTGGATCCGGGCGTGGGCGGGGTACTGCCGCTTGATCGTCGTGCTGTAGCCCTGCTCCTCGAAGGCGGACTGGAGCTGCTCGACCGTCTCGCCGACGTTGTCGTTCATCCGATTCGTGAAGAGATCGATGTCGTCTGACTCGCGGGCGCCGATGCCATGTGCGGAAAGGGCGTTACCTCCGGCCAGTGCGAACCCTCGGTCTCCGAGGGCGGACAACGCGATCTTGGTGGCGCGTTCGTGTTCGGGCTTCATCACCTGGGGCTGGTGCCCGGCGCCGCGTCGGCGAGTTGCGGGAAGGCACTGTTCCACAGCTCGGCGCACCGCCGCGGGAGGCGGAGACGCGACCAGAGCCTGACCAGGACGTCTCGGTTGAGGAACTGGGTCAGCTCGTCGAGGTTCGACGCTTCGCTGATCACCTTGGTGTAGAAGGTGGTCGCGTCTTCGATGTTCGCCAGGTCATACCGGCTGGTCGGTCCCCAGTCGAGGTGGGTCGGCAACTCGATCGTCCCCGTCGCCGGACCGGTGAGGATGTCCAGGGACTCCGGCACGATGTACGGAATCATCGACGCGTACGTGTCTCCGGGCTTGGCCAGTTCCTCGTCACTCATGCGCCCATTCTCCCTGAAGACCGGCCCATCTCGCCGTCCATCAGGTGTTCGGCCCAGGTTCGGGCCGTCTCGCGGATCCGCGCGATCACTTCGGGCGGAGCGCCGTACCGTTGGAAGCCCGAGTCTGGTAGCCGGCCGGCGGCGCGCAGTTGACCGGCGAACATCGGCCGATCCAGTGGAGTCGCCTCTCGCCGGTCAGCGAGTGTCAGGAGCGTGTCGGGGTCGTACCTTCCGCTGTCCAGGACCGTCTGTACGTCGATCAGGTCGCGGGGCTCGAGGCGTGAGAACAGCGCGCCGACCTTGCTGCCGATGGAGTCCAGCTCGGAGAGCACGGGGCCAACGTCCAGTGACACGGGCGGGAACTGGCGGTGGTCGACGCCGAGGTCTGCTTTGGCTTGTGCTCCGTGGTTGTCGGTGACGACGATTCGGGCGAAGGCTGGTGCTTGCCTAACGACCTCGGCCTGCAGACCGTCTTCGCGGTAGGCGGCGAGCAGGCGGTCGACTGCCGATGCGAAGTGGTCGGGGTCCAGGATGTTGGTGAAGAGGTCGATGTCGTCGGACTCGCGGATGCCGAAGCCGTGTGCGCGGAGGGCGTAGCCGCCGGCCAGCACGAAGCCGTCGTCAGCGATTGCACGAAGCCCAACGGTCGCCATCCGAGTCTGCAACGGATCCATGAGCACAGTCTGCCGGGTCGACGAGGTTGGCTAGCGGGTGTGGCCGTCTTTGCCGGGGGTGCGTTGGGTGGTGGGTTGGGTGCGTTCGCCGGCAGTGGCGCCGCCGCGGGTCTGGGTCGGGGTGACCGGGGGCAGGGCTGCGGCTCTGACGGAGTTTGCGAGGTCGCCGGACAAGGCTGGGCGGGCGCTTTGGGCGGCGGCCGCACGGGCGACTGTGGTGAGGGCGTCGGGGGAGACGGTGCTGTTTGGCCCGGTGCCGGGCCGGACGTCGCCGTGTGCCATGGCGTCGCGTTGGGCGGTTCGGAACGCTCGCCTGTCCGCTGCTGTCGTCATGTTCCCTCCTCGTCGAGGTAGACCACGTAGTTGATTCCGACGGAGACCGACAGAGGTTTCCTGGCCGGCTTGTTGCTGTACAGGTGGATCTCCGCACCCGGTGGGGTCCACACCGCCAGGTGACGGCGGTCGGTGCCCGCGCAGGGTGACCACTCATCGACGAAGCCGGGACCGGTGTCGGTTCCGACGTACGCCGGTTGTCCCCAGTGCCGGCGGGCGAGGTCGAACTTCGCCGGCCAGTGCTCGTCCAGGCCGGCCGCCGCCGCGTCGAGGTCCGAAGGCCCGATCGCGAACGCGACCCAGCCACTGAAGGGGCTGTGCGGGAGGATCTGGTCGTCGTACACGGCCAGCTCGGTGTTGCGCCGGGTGAGGAAGCCCCAGCCGTCGAGCTGGTCGTCGATCACCGTCTTGCGGCCGACCGGCCACGGCCGCCACTTGGTCGCGGACTTGACCCGCCGGATCAGCGCGCGGACGGGAACCGGACCTGTCTCGCCGGCATGCGGACCACCGAGCCGGCGCCAATCGCGGACCTCGGCAAGGTCCGCCATCGCACGGTCGTCGTCGTCCAACGGCCGATCCAGTGTCTTCATCCCTGCGAAAGTTAGTGGCCCGCGGGGTCAGACCGACAGCAAAACAGCCGCCCCGGGGAAACTCCCCGGGGCGGCTGTGCAGTCGGATCGCGGTCAGTGCATCGCGGCGGCCGCGGAAGCCTCGACGGACTCCTCGCCGCCCTCCGGCTTGGGGCCGTCGGAGCGACCGGCCAGGCGCTGCTCCGGGGTGATGATCGCCAGGATCAGCGCGATCGCCAGGAACGGGAGCGAGACCAGGAACACGTCGTCCATCGCATCGACGAGCCCGTGCAAGGCGAAGCCCTTCAGCGGCTCCTTCAGCGCATGCAGTGCCTGGACGCTGTTGGCCGCCTTGGCCAGTCCGTCGACCATCGACTGCGTGGCGTTCGGCACGATGTCGGTCAGGTGGGTCTTCAGCCGAGTGGTCAGAACGGCGCCGTAGACCGCGGTGCCGATCGCGCCACCCATCGAGCGGAAGAAGGTCATCGTCGAGGTCGCCGTGCCCATGTGCTGCCGGGGCACGCTGTTCTGCGCGGCGGTGACGGTGATCTGCATCGACAGACCCAGACCGGCGCCCATCACGAACATGTAGATCGCCAGCTGCCAGTACGGCGTGGTCAGGCTCAGCGTGGACAGCAGCACCATCGCGCTGCTGACCAGGACCGCGGAGATGATCGGGAAGTGCTTGTACCGGCCGCTCTTGCTCATCATCTGGCCACTCGGGATCGACGCGGCGAAGATACCGACGATCATCGGCAGCAACGCCAGACCGGAGCGCGTCGGCGACAGGTCCTTGACCGCCTGCAGGTACAGCGGCAGGAAGATCAGTGCGCCGAACATCGCGAACCCGAGCAGGAACGCGTACCCGGCGTACCCGGAGAAGATCCGGCCCTTGAACAGGTCCATCGGGATGATCGGCTCGGCCACCCGCAGCTCGATCAGGACGAAGGCGACGGCCAGTACGACGGAAGCGGCCAGCAGGGCGACCGTGGTGCCGTTGCCCCAGCCGTTGCTCGGGCCGCTCCAGGAGATCGCCAGCAGCAGCGTGGTGACCGCGGCGGCGACCGTCGAGGCGCCCAGGTAGTCGATCTTGTGCGAACGCCTCACGTGCGGGAGCTTGAGCACGGCGGCGACGATGCCCAGGGCAACGAGTCCGATCGGCAGGTTGATCCAGAAGATCCAGCGCCAGCCGGGACCGTCGGTGAGCAGACCGCCGAGCAGCGGGCCGGCCACCGAGGACAGGCCGAAGACGGCACCGAAGTACCCCATGTACTTACCGCGCTCGCGCGGCGGGATCACGTCGCCGATGGTGGCGAAGGCCAACGACATCAGACCGCCGGCGCCCAGACCCTGGACGGCGCGGAAGCCGATCAGCTGCTCGATGTTCTGCGACATCGCGGACAGCACGGAACCGGCGAGGAAGGTGACGATCGCCGCGATGAACAGCGGGCGGCGGCCGTACAGGTCGGAGATCTTGCCCCACAGCGGGGTGGAGGCGGTCGAGGTCAGCAGGTACGCCGTGACCACCCAGGACAGCTTGTCCAGGCTGTTGAACTCGCTGACGATCCGCGGCAGCGCCGTACCGACGATGCTCTGGTCGAGCGCGGCCAGGAACATGCCGGCCATCAGGCCGCCGAGGATGACCAGGATCTGCTTGTGGGACAGGTAGCTCGGACCGCTATCGGGCGCAGCGCCCCCGGCGGTGGCGGGCTCAGTGGTGCTCATCTGGTGCTCTCCAGGTTGTTGTCGGTGTTCTCGCGGGGGGCGGGATCGCTGCCGGCCGCAAAGTCTTCGTCGGTACGGCGCTCTGCCGGCGAGGCGGGACGCAGTCGCGGAGCGACCGCTGCCCAGCCCTTGTCGGCCCAAGCGCTACCGGAGGGGGTGTCGGTGAGGGCGGTGACGCCGTCGGCGAACCGGGTCATCAGTCGCTCGAAGGTCTCCACGTCGTCCTCGGACCAGCCCTCCATCGCCGCGCTGAGGAGCTCCATCCGGCGGCGGGCGCTTTCCTCCCACTGCTCGATGCCCTGCTCGGTCAGCTCGACCCGGAAGGCGCGGCCGTCATCGGGATCGGGGGAGCGGCGGACCAGGCCCAGCTGCTCCAGTGCCCGGATGTGCCGGCTGGCGGTCGAGGCGTCCAGCTCCATCCGCGCGGCCAGGTCGGACAACCGCAGTGCGCCACTGCACCGCAGCACGAACAGCGCCACGTGCGCGCTGTGATCGATCGTGTCGCCGGGCTGCTTGGCCTTCAGCCGGCGGCCGACCCGGGTAAACGCGTGCATGACGCCCTCGATGGGCGTCTGCGGGGTGTACGGGTCGTTTACTTGCATGCTGCAAGCATATACATGCTTGCGTGATACACGCAAATGAGTTTCCAGGGTTCCTGAGTGAGTCGCCACCCATTTACTCTCGGTCGCCAGGCGATCACTGACCGCAGTGGGGGAGAATCGGTCCACGAACATCAGACGGCGAAGGGTTGCGTTCTGTGACGCGGACAGCGGTAGTGACCGGTGGCGGATCCGGGCTGGGGCGGGAGATGGCGCTGGCCCTGGCGGCGGCCGGGTTCGAGGTGACTGTGACCGGCCGGACGGAGGAGACGTTGCGCGAGACCGTGGCCGACGGCGGTGGGCGGGTGCGGCTCGCGGTGCTGGACGTGGCCGACGGGGACGCCGTACGGGCGTTCTTCGATGGGCTCGAGCGGATCGACGTACTGGTCAACAACGCGGGGACCGGGGCGTCGGCCGCACCGGTGGAGAAGGTCTCGGAGGAGGACTGGCGGCGGGTCGTCGACACCAACCTGACCGGCTCGTTCCTGTGCGCGCAGGCCGCGTTCGCGCTGATGCTGCGGCAGGATCCGAAGGGTGGCCGGATCATCAACAACGGGTCGATCTCGGCGCACGTGCCGCGGCCGCAGGGCATCGCCTACACCGCGAGCAAGCACGCGATCAGCGGTCTCACCAAAGGTCTCGAACTGGAGGGCCGGGAGCACGGGATCACCGCGTGCCAGATCGACATCGGCAACGCCGCCACCCCGATGACCGAGCGGATGGGGCAAGGGGTGCTGCAACCCGACGGGTCGATCGCCGTCGAGCCGACGTTCGATCCGCGGATCGTCGCGGACTTCGTGGTCCGGATCGCGCAGTTGCCGACCTCGGTCGCGGTGCCGACGCTGACCGTGATGGCGGCCGGGATGCCGTACGTCGGCCGGGGTTGACCTCCAGCGCTGTTGAGGTTCTACCGTCACGGGATGGAACCGCCCAAAACGACAAGAAAAGTGTCGGGAGATCCGTCTAGGGTCGGGCCCGTGGATGAGCAGCGGGAGTCCTTGGTGCACGTCCGCGGGCTGCGGAAGTCGTACGGCGACTTCGAGGCGGTGCGCGGGATCGACCTGGACGTGTGGAAGGGCGAGGCGTTCGGCTTCCTCGGGCCGAACGGCGCGGGCAAGTCGTCGACGATGCGGATGATCGGCGCGGTCTCGCCGACCAGCGCCGGGACCCTGCGGATCCTCGGCCTGGACCCGGCCACCGACGGCCCGTCGATCCGCGCCCGGCTCGGCGTCTGCCCGCAGGACGACACCCTCGACACCGAGCTGACCGTCCGGGAGAACCTGACGATCTACGGGCGGTACTTCGGTCTCAGCCGGGCCGAGGCCCGTAGCCGATCGGACGAGCTGCTCGAGTTCGTCGCGCTCACCGAGAAGGCGAACGTCAAGGTCGACGAGCTCTCCGGCGGGATGAAGCGGCGGCTGACGATCGCCCGGTCGCTGGTCAGCAAGCCGGACCTGCTGCTGCTCGACGAGCCGACGACCGGCCTCGACCCGCAGGCCCGGCACCTGCTGTGGGACAAGCTGTTCCGGCTCAAGCAGGCCGGCGTGACACTCATCATCACCACGCACTACATGGACGAGGCCGAGCAGTTGTGCGACCGGCTCGTCGTGATGGACGGCGGCCTGATCGCGGCCGAGGGGTCGCCGGCCGACCTGATCCGGGACTACTCGACACGCGAGGTGACCGAGCTGCGGTTCGGTCCGGACGTGATGCTGTCCGACCACGATGCGCTGGAGGACAAGGTGGCCGACCTGGCCCAGCGCATCGAGGTGCTGCCGGATCGCCTGCTGCTCTACACCGATGACGGCGAGCGCGCGGTCGCCGCCGTCCACGAGCGCGGTCTGGAGCCGGCCGCAGTGCTGGTCCGGCGCTCGACGCTGGAGGACGTGTTCCTCCGGCTGACCGGACGGACGCTGGTGGACTGATGGCGCTCGCACTGGAGAACGGGCGTCGCCAGTTCGACTACTGGCTGACCGTCTACAAACGGACCTGGAAGGGCACACTGGTCACCAGCTTCGTGTTGCCCCTGCTCTACCTGGCCTCGATGGGCATCGGGCTCGGCTCGTTCGTGGACAGCAACGGGACCGGTGCGCTCGGTGGCGTGAGCTACCTGCAATACATCGCGCCGGGCCTGCTGGCTTCCACCGCGTTGCAGATCGCTGTCGGCGAGGCGACGTACCCGGTGATGAGCGGGCTGAAGTGGCAGAAGTTCTACCACTCGATGATCGCGACGCCGCTGCGGGCGGCCGATGTCGTCTACGGGCAGTTGGGGTTCATCGCCTTCCGGGTGTTCAGCTCGTGTGCGGTGTTCATGGTGGTGATCACATTGTTCGGCGGGCTGAAGTCGCCGCTCGGGGTGCTCGGACTGCCGGTCGCGCTGCTCGTCGGGATGGCGGCTGCCGGTCCGGTCGCGGCGTACGCGAGCACGCTGGAGAACGACGCGGGCTTCGCGATGATCTTCCGGTTCGGCGTGGTCCCGGCGTTCCTGTTCTCCGGCGCGTTCTTTCCCGTCTCGCAGTTGCCCAACTGGATCGAGTGGCTGGCCTACGTCAGCCCGCTGTGGCACGGGGTCGAGCTGGCTCGCGCGCTGAGCCTGGGCACGGTCAACCCATGGCTGGCTCTCGTCAACATCGTCTACCTGCTGGCCTGGTTCGTAGGCGGCACCTGGCTAGCCGTCCGCGGCTTCTCGAAGAGGTTGATCGGCTGATGGCTGTATTGATGGCCGGGCCTCCGGCGCCGGCGCGGTCATGGGGCCTTGGCTCCCGGCCTTCCCTCGTCGCTCCAGTCGCTTCGCTCCCTCCGCTCCTCAGTCCAGGCCGGGAGGCCCCATGACCACGATCGCAGCCCGGGTTGTCCCGGTTCCGGTTCGCCTTGGCGGCGGGCGGCATATCGTCGAGCGGAACTTCCTGTTGTACCGGCGGTCGTGGGTCGTGTTCCTGTCCGGCTTCGTCGAGCCGGTCTTCTACCTGCTCTCGATCGGCATCGGGGTCGCGCACTTGGTCGGCGACTTCACGCTGTCCGACGGCACCACGATCGCGTACGCCGCGTTCGTCGCGCCGGCGATGCTGGCGAGTTCGGCGATGAACGGTGCGATCTTCGACTCGACGTACAACATCTTCTTCCGGATGAAGTACGCCAAGCTCTACGACTCGATGCTGGCCACGCCACTGCGGCCGTGGGACATCGCCACCGGCGAGGTGACCTGGGCGCTGCTGCGGGGTGCCTGCTACGCGGCGATGTTCGTCGTGGTGATGCTGATCATGGGTCTGGTGTCGTCGTGGTGGGCGCTGCTCGCGCTGCCGGCCGCGGTGCTGATCGGGTTCGCGTTCGCGGGTGCGGGGATGGCGCTGACCACGTTCATGCGCAGCTGGCAGGACTTCGAGTTCGTGCAGCTGGCGATCATCCCGATGTTCCTGTTCTCGGCCACCTTCTACCCGGTCGAGACCTACCCGGCCGCGATCCGCTGGCTCGTCGAGATCACCCCGCTCTACCAAGGCGTAGTCCTCGAGCGTGCCTTCACCACCGGCACCGTCAGCTGGTCGCTCCTGATCAACGCCATCTACCTCGCCGCCATGGGCACCATCGGCATGTACGTCGCCTCCCGCCGCCTCGGCAAGCTGCTGTTGAAGTAGTCACTGAGTGCGATCTGGTGGAACCGGAGGGTTTACGGGGCCGTCGGAAAGGCATGATCCGGCGGGTGAGGAATCCGATCGGGGCGTTGCGGCGCAGTCAGCAGGTGCGGGCCGAGCTGAAAGCTCCCCGGGAGCGGCTGCCAGGTGGGCGGCGGCGCTGGATCCGGTCGTCGATGGACTGGCTGATCGCCGAGTTCGGGCGGGAGGTCCTGCTCCGGCCGATCGTGCTGCCGGCCGACCTGATCCCGGCCGGGTACGACGGCAGCATCGCGGCCGCGGAGCAGTTGTGCGAGCGCGTCGCCGAGCGGATGGGTCTCGAGCCGGGGCAGTGCGGACTCAGCTTCGAGTTGGTGGGCGAAGGCATCCGCAGGCCGGCGTATCGCAAGTCGGCCCTGAAGGCGTCGGTCGTGAAGGAGCCATCGGGCCGGTGGATCCGTGGTGCCGACGGCAACCAGATCCACCTCGCGCCCACGCTCGCCGCCGACCCGGTGGCCTTAATCGCGATCTACGCCCACGAGGTTGGGCACGAGCTGCTGCTCGGCAGCGGCCGCATCTCGTTGGCGCGCCGACCCGACCACGAGCCGTTGACCGACCTGCTGACCGTCTTCTACGGACTCGGGATCTTCACCGCCAACGCGGCGTACGAGCGTCGCCCGCGACCGAACGGCCGTGGCAAGCAGCCGCTGGCGCGCGGGTACCTGCGCGAGGCGGCCCTGGCCGATGCGCTCGCCCACTACGCCCTCCTGCGTGGCGAACGCCGCCCGGACTGGGATCGCTTTCTCGACGCACCGGTCCGCCGCGGAATGCGGAACCATTCGGCCGTCCTGCACCGCTGAGCTACTGCTTGAGGAGCTGCCGCAGCCACCACACGGCGCCGCGGAACATGGACTCGCGGCTCGGCCCGGACAGGTGGTCCGGCAGGTGCAGCGAGGTCATCGTCTGATGGAGTGCACCGAGTTCGTTGGCCAACTCGAGAGCCCGGCGCAGGTCGGCCGGCGACGCGAACTCCTCCCACTCGGCCAGATAGGCGTCCGTCAACCGCTTGTCCTGCGAGATCGGTGAGCGCTCCTCGGCGAAGGTCACCAGGTCCAGGAACGGGTGGGACACCGACCCGTCGGTCCAGTCGAACGACAGCGCCCGGCCGTCGCGGACGGCGACGTTCCGCGGGTGCAGGTCACCGTGCAGCAGGGTCTCCGGTACGCCGATCGCCGCCAGCTCGGTGATTGCCTCGCGCAACTGTTCGGCCCGGCGCGGCAGCAGCGCGCGCTCGGCGGGCTCGAGCCGATCGGTCGCTGGGTTCGGCCCGAGGAGGCGGTCGAGCTCGGCCTCCAGAACCGCGAGCCGACGGTCGACACAGCTGAACTCGAACAGTCGATCCATCTGATCCACATAGCTGCGCTGCAACCTGGCGTGCCCCTGCAGTGCGTCGATCCACACCGCGATGTCGGCCTCGCCGGCCAACGGCGGTCCCAGGTCGGGGAGAAGCATCCAGGCCCGCTTCTCGTCGATCGCCAGGGGCTCCGGCACCGACCCGGGCCGATCCTCCGACAGCTTGTGCAGCAGCAAAGGCTCATGGGCGAACAACAATGGCAGTGCGTCCGGTCCAGCCGGCCGGATCGTGCTGGAGTGTGCAAGCGCCTTGAAGTAGACGTCCCCGTTGATGCGCAGTACGTTCGACAACCCCCACGAGCGCACCTGTGTCCACGAGCCCGCAACGTGCTCGGCGATCCAGGGCAGGGCTTCGTCGTACCAGTCCGGCATCGTCCACGCCGGGGTGACGGGGGAGTCCGCCGGCAGGGCGAGGTGTTGCCGTGCGGCGACGACCGCCGGGTCGTCGACGTCGTGCACCCAGCGAGCGTCGTCCGGTACTGCGCCGGTCGAGACCATCAGGTAGGTCATCGGCTCTTCGCTGAGGCAGGTCAGCACAGCGGCCTCGATACCGGCCAGGGCGTTCAGCACCGGCTCGACGTCCGGGAACCAGACCTTCTCGGTGAACTCCACCCGCGGCAGACCCGACGGCAGCATCAGGACAGCCTGGTCGGAAGCCCGCACCACGACGGCTGTGATCTCCATGAGCTGCAGCGTATGTGGCCGGTGCAACGGCTTTTCCTGCGTAGGGTGATGAGCGTGATCGATGCCAAGGACATCGCGCGGGCGGCGGACCTGCTGCATGACGTGGTCGCGCCGACGCCGCTGGAGTACTCGCGGTGGCTGAGTGAACTCGTCGGCGGAGACGTGTTCCTGAAGTGCGAGAACCTGCAGCGGACCGGGTCGTTCAAGCTGCGTGGTGCGTACGTGCGGATGGCTCGGCTGACCAAGGCCGAACGCAGGCGCGGCGTGGTCGCGGCCAGTGCCGGCAACCACGCCCAAGGCGTCGCGCTGGCGGCGCAGCTGCTCGGGATCAAGTCGACCGTGTTCATGCCGCACGGCGCCCCGATCCCGAAGGAGAAGGCGACCCGCGCGTACGGCGCCGAGATCCGTTTCGTCGGCACGTCGATCGACGAGTGCCTACGGGCGGCCCGGGAGTTCGAGGCCGAGACCGGGGCGGTGCTGATCCACCCGTTCGACCATCCCGACATCGTGGCCGGTCAGGCGACCACCGGGCTCGAGATCGTCGAGCAGTGCCCGCAGGTGCGGACGGTCGTCGTACCGACCGGTGGCGGTGGACTCGTCGCCGGGATCGCGTCCGCGATGCAGCGTGACGGGGTGCCGATCGAGGTTATCGGCGTACAGGCCGCGGGTGCGGCGGCGTATCCGGCCTCGCTGGAAGCCGGCGAGCCGGTGCAGCTCGACCACATGGCGACGATGGCGGACGGGATCGCGGTCGGGCTGCCGGGCAAGGTGCCCTTCGAGACGGTCCAGCGGTACGTCGGGGAGATGCGCACGGTCGGCGAGGATTCGTTGTCCAAGGCCCTCTTGATGGTACTCGAGCGCGCGAAGCTCGTGGTCGAGCCGGCCGGTGCGGCTGCGGTGGCCGCCCTACTCGACGAGCCGACGCGGTTCAAGCCGCCGGTCGTGGTGGTGCTGTCCGGTGGCAACATCGACCCGCTGCTACTGATGCGGGTCATCCGGCACGGCATGGCGGCAGCCGGCCGCTACCTGTCCTTGCGGGTGCGGATCCCGGACACGCCGGGCGGTTTGGCCAGGCTGCTCACCCAGCTCGCGGACCTGGACGTCAACATCATCGAGGTGCTGCACGAACGCATCTCGGAGACGCTGCACCTGGATGAGGTCGAGGTCGCCTTGCAGCTCGAACTGCGCGGCGAGGATCACCGTGGGCGGGTGCTGAGCACGCTGACGAGCAACGACTACACCTACACGCTCAACTGATCAGTCGAGCGGTGCGCAGCTCTTCACCAGCGGGGCGTGCAGCCGCTCGGCAAGGACCTGGCGCTGGGTGGGCTTGGCCTCGGTCTGGCGCCGCAGGCCGTCCTCGGTCAGCCGGACGTTGACTGCGCGACGGTCTTCCGGGCACATGTGGCGTTCGACCAGGCCGGCCACCTCGAGGCGGCCGATCACGCGGGACAGGGCGCTCTGGCTCAGGTGCACGGACTTGGCGATCGTCGCGACCTTCGCGGACTGCTCGGGGAGCTCGGCGAGACGCTCGAGCACCTCGTACTCACTCATGCCGAGCGAGTGACCGGTCTGTAGGGCCCGGTCGAGGGCGCAGGTCAGGTCGGCATGGCGGGCGAGCAGCTCGCGCCATTCCCTGACATCAGCACTGACATCGGCGCTGGTCTCACCAGTCCCAACGCTGACCTTCGTAGCGGCCATGCGGGCAACGTTATCATGCATGCGCAATCAATGCAAGCGCATTTAATGCCTAGACATTAGATGCATGTGCATGGAATAGTCTCCCCTTGTGACACAGACAACGCACACCACATCACCGGCTCGCATGACCTGGGACGCGCGCCTCTGGGGCGCCCTCCTGGTGGTCTGCGGCGTGATCTTCCTCGACGGCCTGGACGTCTCCATGGTCGGCATGTCCCTGCCGTCCATCGGCTCTGACCTGAACGTCTCGCTCTCCTCCCTGCAGTGGGTCGTGACCGGCTACGTGCTCGGGTACGGCGGCCTGCTGTTGCTCGGCGGCCGGACCGCCGACCTGCTCGGCCGCCGCCGCGTCTTCCTGATCGCGCTGGCCGTGTTCGCCGCGGTCTCGATGCTGAGCTCGCTGGCCACCAATCCCGAACTGCTCATCGCCGCGCGGTTCGTCAAAGGCGTCGCCGCCGCGTTCACCGCGCCGGCCGCGCTCTCCATCATCACCACGACCTTCCACGAGGGCCCGGATCGCAACCGCGCCCTCAGCATCTTCACCACCTGCGCCGCCAGCGGCTTCTCGATGGGCCTGATCCTGGGCGGCGCGCTGACCGAGGTCGGCTGGCGCTGGACCTTCCTGATGCCCGGCCCGGTCGCTCTGATCGTGCTCCTGTTCGCGATCAAGCTGATCCCGAACAGCCCGCGGGACGAGGTCGCCGGCGGGTACGACGTACCCGGTGCGATCACCGTCACCGGCGGCATGCTGTCCCTGGTCTACGCCGTCGTCGGCGCCGAGCACGCCGGCTGGGTGTCGGTGCAGACCTTCGGGATGTTCGCCCTCGCGATCGTCCTGCTGGGCGGCTTCGTCGCGATCGAGTTGCGGTCCAAGCACCCGCTGGTCCGGCTCGGCATCCTGCGCAACGCCTCGCTCCGACGGGCGAACCTGGCCATCCTGACCGTGTTCGGTGCGTACGTCGCCTTCCAGCTGATCGGCACCTTGTATATGCAGAACCTGCTCGGCTGGTCGTCGTTCGAGACCGCGCTGGCGTTCCTGCCGGCCGGCCTGCTGGTCGCCACCCTGTCGCCGAACGCGGGCAAGCTGGCCGACCGGTTCGGGACCGAGACGATGATCATCACCTCGATGGCGCTGTTCGTCGCCGGATACGCCCTGTCGCTGCGGATCGGCCCGGAGGCGGCGTACTTCTCGACCGTCTTCCCGACGATCATGCTGCTCGGGCTCGGTTTCGCGATCGGGTTCCCGGCGCTGAACATCCAGGCGGTGTCGGGGGTCCCGGACCACGAGCAGGGGCTCGCGTCCGGACTGTTCAACACCTCCAACCAGGTCGGTGGCGCGGTGGTCCTCGCGATCGTGACCGCGGTGATCAGCAGCCAGTCGGCTGGTGTGACCACGCCGGCCGGGATGCTGTCGGCGTACAAGCCGGGGCTGGGTGTGGTGACCGGGATCGCGGCGCTCGGTCTGGTGATCGCACTCACCGGTCTGCGCGGTCTGAAGGCTCGCCGGGCCGCCGAGGACGCGGAGACCGCTGAGCTGGCCGCCGTACAGAAGGAACTGGCCGAGGAGGAGATGACCCCGGCCGCCTGACAACAACAACCAGCTCTTCCCGGAGCTGTGCGGTTGATAGAGACGCAGTTGCGGGTCCCGGGCTACTCCCCGGGGCCCGCACTGCTGCGTTCGGTGAGGTTTCGGGGCGATCCCGGATTGGTTTCGACCCGGCCGGGTGCTGGACTGGGGGCATGAGCAACCAGAGCTACGACCAGCGGGTCAAGGACATCCTCGACCGGGTCGCCAAGGGCCACCTTTCCCCGGAAGAAGCCACGACTCTGATCGCAGCCATCCAGCCGGCCGCCTCCGCGGCGTCCCCCGGTACGACGGATGCCGACGGACCGGTCGCTCAAGAGCCGGTTGCCGACGGCAAGCCGTCCGAGGGCAAGCCGCCGTGGCCGTGGCCGACGGGCGACGAAGTCCCGTCCACCTCCGTGTGGGCCGACGTGGTCGACTCGCCGGACGCAACTGATCAGCCCGAGGCCCGGCACGCTGCCGAACCCGCCGCGAACGGCGTTCAGGACAGTGTGGTCGACGAGGCGCCCGCTGAGACCGAGCAGACCTCGGAGCAGACCTTGGAGGAGGCTTCGGAGGAAGCTGAAGAGGTCGAGGAGGAGCACAGCAACGTGCCGATGCCGGCGGGAGTGCGGCGGGTGACGGTACGGGCGATCGGACGGCGGGTACGCCTGATCGGCGAGCCGGCGATCAACGGGGTCGCCGTGGACGGGCCGCATGTGATCAAGCGCGACGGCGACACCCTCGCGATCAGCAGTGAAGGCGACATGGGTGTCTCGATCGACGGGTTCAGCATGCTCCGCAACCCGACCAACCTGAAGTCGCACGTGAACGGCCTCGCCAGGGAGCTGTCCATCCGGGTCAACCCGAGCCTCCAGGTCGAGGTCGAGGTGACCGGCGGCAGTGTCTCGGCCGAGCGGCTGCCCGGGCTGAGCCGGGTCCGCGTCACCGCCGGTACGGCGAAGGTCACGGACGTGGACGGTCCGATCGACCTGCTCGTCCAGGCGGGTTCGGCCAACCTGGACGCCCAGATCACCAAGGGTCGCTCCCGCGTGCGGGTCGAGTCCGGCACGGCCAACGTGGCTCTACGCCGCGGCTCCGACGTTCGCGTGCACACCGAGGCCCAGCTCGGCCGCGTCACCTGGACCGGCGCGGTCTCCGGCCAGTCCAAGGACGTGGAGATCGGCCGCGGTCGCGCCGCCCTCGACGTCGAGGTCCTGGTCGGCACGGCTCAGATCGCCTCCGACTGATGTAGGGCCTGGACGCTGCGCAGGGTGCGGAACGGTGAGAAATAGAGGAAGGCTGTGCCTGCGAGGGTCGCCAGACCGGCGACCCACAAGGTCGCGTGCAGTCCGAACGCCGTACCGAGCGCACCGCCCAGGAGGCTGCCGAGGGGAGCGGCTCCCCAGCTCACGAAGCTCATGGTGGCGCTGACGCGTCCCTGTAGCTCCGCTGGGCACAGGCGCTGCCGCAGGCTCACTTGCACGATGTAGCTGACGATGATGCAGAATCCGGCGAGCAACATCGAGACGACGTACCAGCTCACCAGCCAGCCCGGTGCGGTCAGCGCCTGCAGGGTGAACGCGACGCCGATGCCCGTAGCTGACAGTAGTAGCGTGCGGGCGTCGCCGTACCTGTTGCTGATCTTCTCTGTGACCACCGACGCGACTATGGCTCCGCCGAGGCCGATCATGCTCAGTACGCCGATGGTGCCCGGCTGCAGGTGCACCTCGCGGACCAGATAAACGATCATGATCGCGCCGGCGGCCGCCTGGAACAGCATGGTCGTCGCAGTGTTCAGTGCGATCGGCCGCAGCAGTGGGTGCGTGAACACGTAGCGCATGCCGTCCGCGATCTCCCGGCGCAGGTTTGGCCGCTCTGGCTTCGCTGGCTGCGCTTCCAGCGTACGGATCGAGCGAAGCCACAGTGCGGACCATAGGAAGCTCAGAGCATCCAGTCCGATCGTCACAGCCGCACCGAGGAACTGGACGAGTACGCCGCCCGCACCGGCGCCGATCACCGCGCCGATGGAGTGGTTGGCGGCCAGCTTCGCGTTACCAGGCAACAGCTGGTCCGGCTCGAGTAGCCGGGGCGGATACGAGCTGTGTGCCACGTCGAACAGCACGGTGAGGATCCCGGTCAGCGCCAGTACGACGTACAGCTGCGTGAGACTCAGTACGCCGAACCACGCGGCCACTGGGATGGATGCGAAGAGGACTGCCCGGCCCAGGTCGGCGTACACGAGCACTGGGAGACATCGGACCCGGTCGACCCACGCACCGGCAAACAGACCGAGCAGCAGCCAGGCCGCCGTCTCGCATGTCCGGAGTAGCGACACCTGCAGGGTCGACGCGTCCAGCGTGAGTACGGCGAGCAGGGGGATCGCGATCATGCTCAAGCGCGAGCCGAGCTGGCTGAGCAGGTCTGCGATCCACAGACGGCGGAAATCCGGGTGGCGGAGGATGCTCATGCCGCGACCGTAAGCGCTGAGTTGAGCGGTGTCGACTCAACTGTCAACAAAGTTGAGTCGACCCGACTCAATTTAATTCCCGGATGAAATTGTCGGACCCCTCGGGCAGGATAGTGGCCTGCGTCACATCCAGAAGGGGGACGTGCGGAATGGCTGCTGTCGAGGCGACCGGCCTCGTGAAGACGTTCAAGACCAGGAAGAACACGGTCAAAGCACTCGATGGGATCGATCTGGAGATCCCGGAGGGGAGTGTGCTCGGCCTGCTCGGGCCGAACGGCGCCGGGAAGACCACGGCGGTCCGGGTGCTGACGACTCTGATGAAACCGGACGCGGGCTCGGCCCGGGTGCTCGGCCACGACGTGGTGAAGGACGCCGACGCGGTCCGCTCGCTGGTCGGCCTGTCCGGTCAGTACGCCGCGGTCGACGAGCTGCTCACCGCCCGGGAGAACCTATGGATGTTCGGCCGGCTGTACCGGCTGAGCAGTCAGCAGGCGAAACAACGGGCCGAAGAGCTGCTGGCGACGTTCGATCTGACCCACGCCGCCGACCGGATCCTGAAGACCTACTCGGGCGGCATGCGCCGGCGTCTCGACCTGGCCGGTTCGCTGATCGCCCACCCGCGGGTGCTGTTCCTCGACGAGCCGACGACGGGTCTCGATCCGCGCTCGCGCCTCGATCTGTGGAAGATCATCCGCGACCGGGTCAGTGAAGGCGTGACCATCCTGCTGACGACGCAGTACCTGGAGGAGGCCGACGAGCTCGCCGACAGCATCGTCGTGGTCGACCACGGCACGGTGATCGCCCGCGGTACGGCGGACGAGCTCAAGGCGAAGGTCGGTGGTGAGCGGATCGAGGTCATCGTCCACGACTCGGACGAGACGCACCGCGCGCTGGAGCTGCTCACGGACGCGCTCGGCATCGCCGACCCGGACACCACCACCCTCGAGGAGCACAGTCGCCGGATCACCGTGCCGGCGCCGGGCGGCTCGAGTGCGCTGGTCGACGTGATCCGGACCTTGGACACCGCCGGGATCAAGATCGCCGATGTCGGACTGCGGCGACCGACGCTGGATGACGTGTTCCTCACCCTCACCGGGCATGAGGCCGAGCAGAAGGAGTCGTTGTGAGTATCGAGCTGCCGGCCCGGGTGAACCCGTTGGGCCGGGCGCTGACCGATGCGGGAGTGCTGGCTTGGCGGAGTCTGAAGCGGATCCCGCGGACGCCGGACATGGTGATCTACGCGACCATCCAGCCGATCATGTTCGTGCTGTTGTTCGCGTACGTCTTCGGCAACGCGATCCCGATCCCGGGCTTTCCGGGGCCGCGGGCGTACCGGGAGTTCCTGATGGCCGGGATCTTCGCCCAGACGATGGCGTTCGCGGTCGCGTCGTCGAGCGTCGGGCTGGCCGACGACATGTCGAAGGGACTCATCGACCGGTTCCGATCGTTGCCGATGGCAAGGTCGGGGGTGATCGCCGGCCGGGTCGTCGGTGACCTCGTGTTCAACGCGTTCGTGATGGTGGTCATGGTGCTCTGCGGCCTGCTCGTGGGGTGGCGGTGGCACAACGGCTTCGGCCAGGCGCTGGCGGCGTTCGGGATCCTGCTGCTGTTCGCCTTCTCGATGTTGTGGGTCGGCGCGCTGATCGGCCTGTCGGTCGGCGGCCCCGAGGTCGCCGCGTCGGCCGGGCTGATCTGGCTGTTCCCGTTGACCTTCCTCTCGAACGCGTTCGTCCCGACGACGCAGCTGCCCAGCGGCTTGCAACCGATCGCCGTGTGGAACCCGATCTCATCGATCGTCGCTGCCTGCCGTCATCTCTTCGGCAATCCGTCCCCGTTCCCCAACCCGGACAGCTTCCCCGCCCAGCACCCCGTCTGGCTCTCGCTGATCTGGTGCTCCGTGATCATCGCCGTCTTCGCGCCGCTGGCCGTCCGCAAGTACCGGAGCGCCACTGGGCATTGACAAGACTTATACGGCGTGCAAATAATCCGAACTGTGTTAAAGAAACCGGCGGCGAACTGGCGTGAGGCGCGGCGGGAGAGCGCCCGGGCCAACGTGCTGGCGGCCGCGTGGGAGCTGGTGCGCGAGGACGGGCTGGGGGCCCTGTCCTTGCGCGAGCTCGCGCGTCGGGCGGGCATCACGACACCGACCCTGTACGCGTACTTCGAGTCCAAGAACGCGATCCTGGACGCGATGTTCGCCCAGGCGGCGCAGGCGTTCGTCGACCTGAAGGCCTCGCTGCCGGCGACCGGCGACCCACAAGAGGATCTGCTGACCGAGGCGCGGGCGTTCGTCGCGTTCTGCGTGTCCGACGTACCCCGGTATCAGCTGCTCTTCCAGCACTCGGTGCCCGGCTTCACGCCGTCGGCCGAGTCCTATGAGCTCGCGATCGGTGCCCTGGAGGTCACCCGCGAGCTCCTCGCACGCAACGGCGTGCACGATCCGCGGCACCTCGACATCTGGACCGCCATCACCGTCGGCCTGGTCGGCCAGCAGATCTCCAACGACCCGGGCGGCGACCGGTGGAGCGGACTCGTCGAGGACGTCACCCGGATGTTCCTCGCTCAGTTCGGTAGCGGGGGAGCCACGTAACCAAGGGGGAACCACTCATGACCACTGTTGCTCAGCCACAACTCCATCACCTGGCTCTGACCGTGACCGACCTCGAGTCGAGCGTCCAGTGGTACGGCGAAGTGTTCGGCGTCCACCCGGTCATGGACGTACCGCATCAAGGTGGTGTCGGCCGCATCCTGGCCGACCCCGATCATCAGCTGATGATCGCCCTGCATCGCCACGACACCAACGACGGCGGCCTCTGCAAGGAGACCACCACCGGCCTCGACCACGCCGGCTTCACGGTCGGCAGCCGCGCCGATCTCGAGCAGTGGCAGGACCACCTGGAGGCGCACGGCGTCGTTCGTGCCGACACCGCCGACAAGCCGCTCACGCAGTCCCCGATCGCCGACGAGCCCTATGCCTCGGTCCTCGTCTTCCGCGACCAGGACAACATCCAGCTCGAACTCTTCGCGCCCGCGACTCACTAGGCCGAAAAGCAAGCGCCCCGGTGGTTGTCCACCGGGGCGCCGAAGCTGGGTGGTGGGCTACCCGGTGAAGGGTTCCGCGCCGACGATCTCGACGGTCACGTCCTTGCCGTTGGGGGCCTCGTAGGTGGCCTTGTCGCCCTTCTTCTTGCCGAGGATCGCCGAGCCGAGCGGGGACTGCGGCGAGTACACGTCGATGTCGACCGACGCGTCGAGGGCGAGCAGTTCGCGGGAGCCGAGCAGGAACGTCTCGACGTCGTCGTCACCGGCGAACTTGATCGACACCTTCATCCCGGGCCCGATCTTGGCGCCGGCCTTCGGGGTCTCGCCGACCCGGGCGCGCCGCAGCATGTCCTCCAGCTGCCGGATCCGCAATTCGATCTTGCCCTGCTCGTCCTTGGCGGCGTGGTAGCCACCGTTCTCCTTGAGGTCGCCCTCGTCCCTGGCCTCGCTGATCCGCTGGGTGATCTCGGCACGGGCGGGGCCCTTGAGGTGCTCGAGCTCGGACTTCAGCTGGTCGTAACCGTCCTGCGTCAGCCAGACAACGCTGTCCTCTGCGATCCGCTGCGTCACGGGCTGCTCCTTGTGTCGGTGGGATGGGGCAGAAAAGCTCTTGGCCGCCGTCGTCGACGGCGACCAATCCACTGAGCGTAGCAAGTTACGGCGGAGAACCCCACAGTTCTTTGAACGCTCAAACGCTGGGATACCGGTTGCCCGGTGCTTTTTGCCACATCTCGCACCCTTCACCGGCAATCGGTTGCCATCGCACCGTCCAATATGCCTCCGACCAGCAGGTTTCCGGGTACGGCGCTTGCCCGCGAGCGACCCCGGGATTCCGTTGTCAGCCCGATTTTCGTACCGATCGGGGCAGTAATTCAGTGCGGGTGATGCGAGTCGGCGGTGGTGCAGCCGATGAGCACGACGGACGTCGCGGAGCGTTGCGTTGTGAGGGTGGCGGGGAGGGTCTGGTGGCGGGGGGAGTCGGCCGGGACGGTGAGGGTGAGCTCGCCGACGATGGAGAAGTCGGCGGCCTTGGCCTGCAGGCGGCAGTTCGCCTCGACGGACTTGGTGCGGTCGACCTGGATGGTCGCCTTCGCACTCGTCGCCGACGTCACCTCGAACCCCAGCAGACGCGACGTCACCTGCGGATTCGACCCGATGATCGCCGCCCAGGCCAGCCACGCCAGTCCGGCCAGCACCACCACTCCCACCACGCCGATGATCAACGGCCGCCGAGACCTCCTGTCCCGCCCGTACCGGGCGTCGAGATCTGTCGTCGGGGTGGTCGGAGATGGCTCGGTCAAGGTGGGTCCAGGGGGTCGGTGTGGGTATGGGGTGGGCTTGGAGGACCATTGTGTCTTGTGAGCGGAGATCTTCGGTTGTTGCATGTGCACGCCCATCCGGATGACGAGTCGAGTAAAGGAGCCGCTTCGACGGCTCGGTACGTGGCCGAAGGTGTCGAGGTCATGGTCGCCACGTGTACCGGTGGGGAGCGCGGGTCGATCCTGAATCCGAAGATGGATCGCCCGGAAGTGCTGGCGAACATCACCGAGATCCGCCGGCGGGAGATGGACTCGGCCCGGGAGATCCTCGGGATTCGGCAGGAGTGGCTCGGCTGGGTCGACTCGGGGTTCCCCGAGGGTGACCCGCTGCCACCGCTGCCGGAGGGCTGCTTCGGTGCGCTCAAGGTCGAGGACGCCGCGGCCCCGCTGGTGAAGCTGATCCGCGAGTTCCGTCCGCAGGTCGTCACGACGTACGACGAGAACGGCGGTTACCCGCACCCGGACCACGTCATGTGCCACACGATCACCGTGGCCGCGTTCGAGGCGGCCGGCGACAAGGACGCCTACCCCGAGCTCGGCGAGCCGTGGCAGCCGCTCAAGCTCTACTACCACCACACCTTCCACTACGAGCGGATGAAGGCGCTGCACGACGGGATGATCGCCCGCGGCCTGGAGTCGCCGTACGCCGAACGCCTGCAGGACTGGAAGCCGGACCCGGAGAACGAGCGCCGGATCACCACCAGGGTCGAGTGCGCCGAGTACTTCGCGGTCCGGGACAAGGCCCTGCTCGCCCACGCGACCCAGATCGACCCGGACGGCGCGTGGTTCGCCGTACCGCTGGAAGTGCACCAGGCGGCCTGGCCGACCGAGGACTACGAGCTCGCTCGGAGTCTGATCGAGTCGGAGCTGCCTGAGAATGATCTGTTCGCGGGGCTCCGCTGACGGCGGGCGTGGACAGTGAGAGACTGGTGGCGTGACAGCGACGACCTCCCTTCTGACGGCCGAGATCGATCCGAACTCGGTGCGCCCCGGCTGGGTCGCGCTGCTGATCGTGCTCGCCCTCGGTGCCGCCACGGTGCTGCTGTGGCGCAACATGGGCAAGCAGTTGAAGAAGATCGACTTCGACGGCGAGAACGACAGTGCGGGCGACCCAGCACCGTCCGGCGACCCAGTGAGCACGGACAACTCAGCGGCCCCGGCTGGCGATGCCGGGCCGACGGATACGAAGGCGACCCCGACGCCGACGCAGAGTGATTCCAAGTAACACTCTCAGCAGTAATGCGGGCCTGATTCCTGGCAGCTTGGCGACACGCTGATCACGAGATGGTGTCGGGCTGGGCTGCCCACCTCCGGCTGACCCTATAGTGAGCCGGGTGCTGAATGGTGTCGAGAGCGGGTCCGCTCTGTGACCGCAACCCGCTCCGCCCGGCATCGCATGCCCGGACGCCTGGTCGCGGGAGGTGTCGGTGCGATCCTCATCGCCACGATTGCGCTGGTCGTTGCCCTGTTCGCGGCCGACAGCGAGCCGCGCGACATCGGGGGGATCGGCGGCCCGAGCCTGTTCGTCTCCTGGCTACTGCCGTTCTTCCGGCTGATCGCCACACTCGCGACGGTCGGCTGCGCGGGCGCCCTGCTCGCCGCGGTCGTGCTGCTCCGGGTCGAAGGCGGTCCGCTCGGCGTCCAAGGCCGCCGGGCCGTCCGGGATGCCAGTAACTCGGCCATCATCTGGGCGGTCTGCGCCTTCGCCGGTGCCATCGTGACCGCGGCGATCCTGCTCGACACCCCGGTGGAGTTGCTCCGCTTCCGCCTCGACGACGCCCTCGGCGTCCCCGAGGTGAAGTCCTTGCTGATCACCGGCATCCTGGTACTCGCGCTCGCCATCGGGATCCGCCGGGTGCAGACCTCGTCGGCCGCCGGTCTCGGCGTACTGGTCGCGATCGCCGCACTCGTGCCGACCGCGGTCACGGCGTACCCACGCAACGAGTCGTACGTCGTCATCGCCGGCGCGGCCCTGGTCGTGCACGTCATCGCCGCGACCACCTGGATCGGCGGCCTCGCGGGTCTGGTCCGCTACGGCCGGGCCAGTCGCACCGGGTTGCCGATCGTGCTCGAGCGCTACCACCAGGTCGCGCTGATCTCGTCGATCGCCGTCCTCCTGAGCGGCCTGCTCAGCGCGGCCGGCCGACTGGCCGCGGCCGGCGGTGGCTGGGGCACGATCCCGGACGTCCTCACCTCGGACTCCTACGGCGCTCTCCTGATCGCCAAGGTCGCCGTCTTCTTCGTCCTCCTCCTGCTCGCCTGGCTCCACCGCCGCCGAGCCATCGGCGACCTCCTCGACGGCGGCCGCCCCTTCTGGCAGATCGTCGGCACCGAACTCTTCATCATGGCCCTGGCCCTAGGTCTCTCGGTCGCCCTGTCACAGACCGCCTGACCACGGCGCCGTTCGGAGGTCGGTCGTCGTACGGCGCTCTCGGTCGGGTGGGCGTTCTTCGGCGGCTTGGCCGACGGCGATCATGGAGATGATGTGCCAGCCTGGGCCCGGGGCCAGGTCGGTGGTGAGGGCGTCGAGGTCGAAGGCGCGGAACTGGCGGCAGGCTAGGCCCATCGCGTGTGCCTGGAGGGTCAGGTGGGCGACCGACTGGCCCAGGTCGTAGTCGGCGAAGTCCGAATACGCCCAGTCGGTGTCCTCGATGTAGCGATGCGCCATCGTCACGACGAGGAGTGCGGCGCTGGGTGCCCACCGGCCGGAGCTGGCCGCCAGGTGCTGGACGAGCCGCTTGTGGTCCGGCTCGTCGCGGCGGGCGGTGAAGTAGGCCCAAGGCTGGGAGTTGCCGGCCGACGGTGCCCAGCGCGCAGCCTCGAGCAGGAGATCCACGTCGTCATCCGTGAGCGTGCGCTGGGGATCGAAGCGCAGCGGGCTGAAGCGGGTGGCGAGTAGCGGATGTACGGGCATGCTTGGTTCAAGCGTCGTCCGGCCAGGTCCATTCCGTCCGGCCGGACCGCATACGGTGGGGGAATGGCGTCCGTCAACGAGCTCGGCCGAAGCACCAGCCCGTACCTGCGGCAGCACGCGGAGAATCCGGTGGCCTGGCGGGAGTGGTCCGACCGGGCCTTCGCCGAGGCACGCGAGCGCGACGTGCCGGTGTTCCTGTCGGTCGGGTACTCGGCCTGTCACTGGTGTCACGTAATGGCACATGAGTCATTCGAAGACGCGGAGACCGCCGCTTATCTGAACGAGCACTTCGTGAGTATCAAGGTGGATCGGGAAGAGCGGCCGGACGTCGACGCGATCTACATGTCCGCGACGGTGGCGATGGTCGGGCAGGGCGGCTGGCCGATGTCGGTGTTCCTGACGCCGGACGCGCAGCCGTTCTTCTGCGGGACGTACTTCCCGAACAACCCGCGTGGCGGGATGGCATCGTTCCGGCAGGTGCTCGAGTCACTCGTCGACGCGTGGCAGACCAAGCGCGACCAGATCGACGCGATCGGGCGCCGGGTGGTCGAGCAGCTGGGTGCCCGGCAGGCATCGGCCCAGGGCGAGATCGACACCGCGAAAGCGGCTCAACTCCTCAAGGCCGACTTCGATCCGGTGGACGCCGGCTTCGGACAGGCGCCGAAGTTCCCGCCGTCGATGGTGCTCGACTTCCTCCTCCGCCATCACCGGCGCACCGGGTCCGACGATGCGCTCGCGATGGTCGCGAAGACCTGCGAGCGAATGGCCCGCGGCGGCATGTACGACCAGCTCGCCGGCGGTTTCGCCCGGTATTCGGTCGACGGCCGATGGGTCGTGCCGCACTTCGAGAAGATGCTCTACGACAACGCGCTTCTGCTCGACGTCTACACGCAGTGGTGGACGGTCAGCGCCGATCCGCTCGCCCAGCGCATCGCCCAGGAGACCGCCGAGTTCCTCCTGACGGAACTGCGGACGAAGGAAGGCGGTTTCGCCTCCGCCCTCGACGCCGACACCGAGGGGGAGGAGGGCAAGTACTACGTCTGGACGCCGCAGCAACTCCACGAAGTCCTCGACACCGAGGACGCGACCTGGGTCATCGACCTCTGTGACGTCACCGGCACGTTCGAACAAGGATCCTCGGTTCTCCAGCTCCGCAAGGATCCCGACGACGCCGACCGCTGGCAGCGCATCCGGGCAATCCTCGCGGACGCCCGCAGCGACCGCACCTACCCCGGTCGCGACGACAAAGTGGTTGCCGCCTGGAACGGTCTCGCCATCACCGCCCTGACCCGCGCCGGCATCGTCTTCGCCAAACCCGAGTACGTCGAAGCCGCCGAGAACGCGGCCGGATTGGTCCGGGACGTACATCTCGACCACGAGACCGGTCGCCTCCACCGCACGTCTCGCGATGGCGTCCGTGGCACGGCTCACGGTGTCCTCGAGGACTACACGGCGTACGCCCAGGGCTGTCTGACGCTCTTGGGTGCCACCGGCAACATTGAGTGGTTCGAGACGGCCGAGGCGCTGCTCAGCCGGACACTGGAGCAGTTTGTTACTGATGGCTCCTACTTCGACACGGCCGCCGACGCCGAGGAACTGGTCTGGCGTCCGCAGGACCCGACCGACAACGCCAGCCCGGCCGGAGTGAGCCTTGCTGCCGAGGCGTTCACGACGCTGGCGAGCCTGACCGGATCGGTCCGCTACGAGACCGCCGCCGTGCAGGCGCTGCAGGCCTCGGCCACCATCGCCGCCCGCGCGCCGAGGTTCGCCGGCCGCGCCCTGGCCGTCGCCGAGACGATCGCCGCCGGCCCGCTCGAGATCGCCATCGTCGGCGATTCCGCGGAGCTGCGAAGGACCGCGCTGACCGCGGCACCCTGGGGTACGGCGATCGTTGCCGGAGGCCCCGGTCTCGCCGTACCGCTGATGGAGGGCCGCGACCTCGTCCGGCAGCAGCCGGCGGCGTACGTATGTCAGAAGTTCACCTGCCGGCTGCCGATCGTGTTGCCGGAAGACCTTCGACGGGAACTGAATCCGGCCGGCTGACATCGTCGGCAGTGCGGGTTTTCCCTGTCGTTTCGGCCAAATCCCTTGACTCCGGCCGCGTTCGCGACCAGAGTCCTCCCTCAGTCGGATGTAACAGAACTCGCACGTCCTGATACGTAGTGTCACAAATGAGGCAGTGGCACTGCTGCGTCAGTGCATCCGGCGTCCCCAACTGAATTCGGTCGCTGCGCCCAAACAGCGACCACACCGTGAGGAGATGTTGTCTTGAAACGACTGACATCAGCAGGGGCGGTGGCCATCGTCACGGCAGCGGGTCTTGCCGGGGCGTTCACCGGCTCACCCGCGGGTGCCGCGAACCGAGCGGCTCCGCTTCCGGCATCCGGCTTCAACCAGCCGGCCGCCGTCCAGGCCGAACAGGCGCTGACCGCGCAGACGGCCGCCGCGCTCGGATTGTCCGGTGGTGAAGAACTCAAGGTCCGCGACGTGGTCAAGGATGCGGACGGCACCGAGTACGTCCGCTACGACCGCACCTACAACGGCCTGAAGGTGGTGGGTGGCGACCTGATCGTCAAGCGCACCGGCCAGGCGGTCGGGCAGGTCACCTACAACCGCGGCGCCAAGTCCGTGGGGGTCGCGACCAAGCCGACTCTGTCCCAGTCGGCCGCGCTGACCAAGGCCGCGAAGTCGGCCAAGTTCAAGGCCACCGGCAACAAGGGCACGCTGGTCGTCTTCGTGACGCCGAGCAAGCCCGTGCTGGCCTACGAGGTCGTCACGACCGGTGTGAAGGCGGACCAGACCCCGTCCGTGCTGCACTCGTTCATCGACGCCAAGACCGGCGCCCTGCTGGACCAGGACGACGAGGTCAAGACCGGTACCGGCAACTCGATGTACTCCGGCACCGTCAGCATCGGTACGTCGGGCAGCTACAGCCTGACCGACCCGAGCCGCGGTGGGAACTTCACCACCGACCTCAACGGTGCGACCTCCGGCAACGGCACCACGTTCACCGACCCCGACGACACCTGGGGCAACGGCGCCACGTCGAACCGCCAGACCGCCGGTGTGGATGCGCACTACGGCGCCCAGCTGACCTGGGACTACTACAAGAACGTCCACGGCCGGAACGGCATCTTCAACAACGGCCAGGGCGCGCGGTCGCGGGTGCACTACGGCAACGCGTACGTGAACGCGTTCTGGGACGGTACCCAGATGACGTACGGCGACGGCTCGGGCAACGCCCGTCCGCTGACCGCGATCGATGTCGCCGGCCACGAGATGAGCCACGGTGTCACCGAGGCGACCGCCAACCTGAACTACTCCGGTGACGCGGGCGGCCTGAACGAGGCCACCTCCGACATCTTCGGTACCGCGGTGGAGTTCTCCGCCAACAACTCGTCCGACCCGGGTGACTACCTGATCGGCGAGAAGATCAACATCAACGGCAACGGCACCCCGCTGCGCTACATGGACAAGCCGTCGAAGGACGGAGCCAGCGTGGACTGCTGGTCGACCAGCACCGGTGGGCTCGACCCGCACTACTCCTCCGGCCCGCTGAACCACTGGTTCTACCTGGCCTCCGAGGGCACCGGCAGCAAGGTCATCGGCGGCGTCACGCACAGCAGCACCGCCTGCAACGGCGCCACCATCACCGGTGTCGGCCGCGACGTGGCCGCCAAGGTCTGGTACCGCACGCTGAGCACCAAGCTGAGCTCGGGCAGCACCTACAAGGACGCCCGTGAGGGTGCGATCAACTCCGCGAAGGAGCTGTACGGCGCCGACTCCACGCAGTGCAAGGGCATCGAGGCGGCGTTCAGCGGCATCTCGGTCCCGGCCGGTGCGGCCGCTTGCACTGGCGGTGGCGACCCGGAGCCGCCGACCGGCGACAACCTGCTGCTGAACCCGGGCTTCGAGTCCGGCGCGGTGAACTGGACCGGCACCTCGGGCCCGATCACCAACAACACCGGCCGCCCGGCACGGACCGGCACCTGGAAGCTCTGGCTGCAGGGCAACGGTCGCGCCACCACCGAGAACGTCGGCCAGTCGGTCGCGATCCCGGCCTCGGCGACCTCGGCCTCGCTCTCGTTCTGGATCCGGATCGACACGGCCGAGACCACGACTTCCACGGTCTACGACACGGCGAAGGTCCAGATCGTCGACGGGTCGACGACGACCACGCTGGCGACGTACTCGAACCTGAACAAGAGCACGTCGTACGTCCAGAAGACCCTGAACGTCACGGCGTACAAGGGCAAGACCGTCACGGTGAAGTTCGTCGGCCAGGAGGACTCCTCCCTGCAGACCAGCTTCGTCATCGACGACACGTCGCTCAGCGCGAGCTGATGCGGTAACTCGTCCGGGGCGTGCGGGCACTCCGCCCAGTTTGCCAGCGCGTCCCGGACTCTCTTCTTCTTTGCTTGAGGCCAAAGGAGATCCGCCCATGCACAAGTCCCTCGTCTCCGGACTCGGCGCCGTTCTGGTCGCCGGTGTGTTGCTTGCCCCCAGCAACAGTGCTACCGCCGCCGCGGTCGAGTCCCCGGACATCTCCGTCACCAACACCAAGGCCCACCTCGACCAGTTGCAGTCGATCGCGACGGCCAACGGTGGCAACCGGTACACCGGCCGGACCGGCTACAAGGCGTCGGCCGACTACGTGAAGGCCAAGCTCGACGCGGCCGGGTACACCACCACCCTGCAGTCGTTCAGCACCTCCGCGGGCACGTCGTACAACGTGATCGCGGAGTGGCCGCACGGCGACGCGAACCACGTGGTGATGACCGGTTCACACCTGGACAGCGTCAGCGCCGGTCCGGGGATCAACGACAACGGCTCAGGCAGCGCCGGCGTACTAGAAACCGCCCTCGCTTACGCTGCCGGCGGTCAAACGCCCAGGAACCGCTTGAGGTTCGGGTTCTGGGGTGCCGAGGAGCTCGGTCTGCTCGGCTCGAAGTACTACGTCAACAACCTGCCCGCGGCCGAGCGGGACAAGATCGAGCTGTACCTGAACTTCGACATGATCGCGTCACCGAACCCCGGCTACTTCGTGTACGACGACAACCCGGCCGGCGACGGTGCGCGCGACGATCTGGTCTCCTACTTCACGAGTAAGAGCGTCCAGACCGAGTTCATCGACGTCCAGGGCCGCTCCGACCACGCGGCGTTCCGGTCGCTCGGCATCCCGACCGCCGGAACGTTCTCCGGTGCGGAGGAGACGAAATCCTCCGCTCAGGCAACGAAGTGGGGAGGTACGGCGGGTCAGGCGTTCGACCCTTGTTACCACCGGTCCTGCGACACCATCAGCAACCTGGACCTGACCTCGCTGGACCGCCAGATCGATGCCATCGGCCACATGATCTGGAACTACGCCCAGAAGGACTACACCGGCGGCCCCCCGCCATCCGGCGACAACCTTCTGCAGAACCCCGGCTTCGAATCCGGTACGGCGAACTGGATCGGAACCACCGGCGTGATCACGAACAGCACGTCCCGGCCGGCCCACGGTGGTTCGTACAAGGCGTGGTTGCAGGGCAACGGCCGGAGCAGCACCGAGAACCTCGGCCAGTCGGTGGCGATCCCGGCCACGGCAACGGCGGCTTCGCTGTCGCTGTGGATCCGGATCGACTCTGCGGAGACCACCTCGTCGACGGTGTACGACACGGTGAAGGTGCAAGTCGTCGACGGCTCGACCACCACGACGCTGGCGACGTACTCGAACCTGAACAAGACCACGTCGTACGTGCAGAAGACGCTGAACGTCCTGGCCTACAAGGGGAAAACCGTCACCGTGCGGTTCCTCGGCCAGGAGGACTCGTCCCTGCAGACCAGCTTCGTCATCGACGATGTCGCGGTGACCACGAGCTAGATCTGCTTGCAGAGCTTGCCTGGTGGGATGGCGGCTTCGGTGAGCAGCTTGCTCACCGGGGCCGCCAGTACCTTGACCTTGGGATCCTCCAGCCGGGCCGTCTTCCCGTTCGCCGAGACCGCGAGGATCATGTCGTCGGGGTGTTTGACGGTCGGCTTGGTGGCGACCAGGCTCGCCCAGTCGACCTGCTGAGCGGCCGTGGTAATGGTCGCCAGCAGGCTCGGGTCGAGCTTGCAGCGGATCGTCTCCTTGCCGCGCGAGCTCACCGTGGCGACGCCGTCGGGAGTGATCAGCACCTGGTCGTCGAAGCCGGCGAACCCGCCGGTCCGGCTGACCGTCAGGGGCAACCCGGTGCCGACCGGCGTCGACTGGGTCACCGTCGGCACACTGCTCGGGGCTGAGGACGGCGGGGGGTTGCCGGTCCCACCGCCGGACTCGTTGCCGCACCCGCTCAGCACGAGTCCGGCGACCGCTGCGACCGCTGCGTATCTGCTCAGGTTCCTCACGCATCATGGATACCCGTAAGCACCCCGTTCGTTGCAGCTGTGACAGTACTGAAATGTGATCGTCAGACCACCGGTGACACCAGATCGACCAGTGCACGCGTGAGCAGGACGCGATCCTCGAACAGCGCCAGCGTGGCGCCATCCGTCATCTTGGTGATCTGCTCCAGCGGCAGCGCGGTGAAGGTCGCACGGGCGCACAGTGAGCCGAGGTAGCCGTAGAGCACCTGCTCCTCGGTCACCTCCATCCCCTCCTCGGCGAGACCCTTCACGAACGCCTTCACGATCACGTGGTGCACGCTCCGCAGCGCCTCGGGCGCCAGCTCACCGGCATGCGCGAGCCCGACGAGCAACTGCCCCAGGTCGAACCCGACCGCCTGCGGGCAGTCGAACCCCCAGTCGATCACCACGAACTCGTCCGGATTGTCCCGCGGGACCAGGAGATTCTGCGGACTAGCGTCCCCGTGCTGGTAGCACTGAGGCAGCGCGTCGAGCGCGTCCAGTACGTCGGGCAACCGCTCGGCCAGGTCCAGCAGATCGTCCCGCAGCCGGTGGTCACCGACGTTGCAGACCGCCGCTGCGAGCAGCGGATGCCGCCAGGTCTCCGGGTCGGCGATCGCCGGGATGGCGGCCCGCTGCACACGGCCGTCGGTGTAGTACCGCAGGCCGATGCCAGGGGTGGTGATGTCGCCGCGGGGGAGCAGGGGTTCGACCAGATGGGGCTGACGCCGGGCGGAGAGCCGGCCGAGCAGGTACGCCGCCCGTTCGAACCGCTCCATCGGCCACGGACCGGGCTCCTGGACGACGTTCTCCATCCACAGGGTGCCGCGATCGTCCTCGTAAACGTCGATCCGGTACGCCTTGGCCAGTCGCATGCCGTCGGGGAGCAGCTCGGCGATCCCACTGCGGTGGACCGCGATCTCGAGCTGCCACGGCAGGTTCTGGATGAACTCGGCCCGGAACTGCTCGGGCACCATGTCGAGGAACGGCCAGTGCCGCACCGACTGCAGCTTCTTCACGAAACACGACCAGTCGACCGTGTCGCCGGTTGCGGTGGTCGCCGTACCGAAGAGCCGGAGCAGTGCCTCGGTGCTCGGCGTGCCGATCGGGTAGTCGACCGGCTCGACCCGTACGTCGCCAGGGGTGGCGGCCGGGTCGCCGGTGATGGTCCGGACCAGTTCGGTGAAGTCGTCGTGGGTCAGGGCATCTCGGCCCAGCGGTTCGAGTGCGGTGATCATGCGTTCCCCCCAAAATGCGTCTGGCTGCCCATCGTGCGCCCGGATCTTCTGCCAGTCTTCAGAGCTGGCACGGAAAGAAGTAAAGCAGCCTTACTATCTGGATAGTAAAGTTGCCTTATGACTTCCGTCAACGACCTTTCGGGCACACCGACCGGCCCGTGGCCCGAGCACATCGCCGGGTTGCTCGGGCAGGCGCTGAGGCGGCTCCGGGAGGAGATCCTGGACGGGTCGGACGAGGACTTCCCGGGCCTGCGGGTCTCGCACTACCGGTTGCTCGAGCTGATTCCGCCCGAGGGGGCGCGGATCACCGATCTGGCCGAGGTCGCGCTGATGACGAAACAGGGCCTCGGCCAGCACGTGGACTACCTGCAGAAGCTCGGGTACACGGAATCCGACCGGCTGCGCGGCGACCGCCGGGTCCGGCTGGTACGCCGTACCGAGCGTGGGGAGGACGCGGTCGCGTACAGCCGGGCCGCGATCGAACGCGTCGAAGCGCTCTGGGCCGAACAGCTGGGCCCAGAGCGCTTCGAAGAGCTGCGAGAGATCCTGCGGGTGATCGGGGCCTAGCCGGCCCGGTACGTCGCGATGCTGACCGCGATGTAGTGGCAGATGAACGCGGCCACCGTGAACGCGTGGAAGATCTCGTGGAAGCCGAACCAGCGGGGTGACGGGTTCGGCCGCTTGGTGCCGTAGACGACCGCGCCGATCGAATACAGCCCGCCGCCGATCGCGATCAGCGTGACCACGGCGACGCCGCCCTGGTGGTAGATGTCGCCCATCCAGAAGATCGCCACCCAGCCGAGCGCCAGGTAGATCGGGGTGTAGAGCCAGCGCGGAGCGTGCACCCAGAAGATCCGGAACAGGATGCCGGCCAGCGCCCCACCCCAGACCAGGCTGAGCATCAGCACCCGGTCCTGGCCGTGCAGCAGCACCATCCCGAGCGGGGTGTAGGTGCCGGCGATCAGCAGGAAGATGTTGCTGTGGTCGAGCCGGCGCAGGATCGCCTCGCCGGTCGGGCCCCAGTAGAACCGGTGGTACAGCGCGGAGATGCCGAACAGCAGCATCGAACCGGCGGTGTAGACGGCGGCGGCCCAGCGGGCGTTCGCGTGCGGCGCGAGGCAGATCAGGACGATGCCGGCGGCGGTGGCGAACGGGAAGGTGCCGGCATGCAGCCAGCCACGAAGTTTGGGCTTGAGCGGTCCGAGCCGGCCGGAGAGCCGGTGCCCGACGTCCTGGGGCTGGGCGCTGGTAGCGGTCATCGCCGTCCTTTCGAGGGGTGCCGGGCGGTTCAGTCCCTGTCGTACCTACGCAACCGTAACCTACGGAACCGTAGGTTCGGTCGTCCATAAGCATGAAATGTAGGCGAGATCACCCGCGAGCACACCGCCGCCCGCGTGTCCGACGCACGAACTCCGGCGAAAGTTCGAACTTCCCGGCAGGTTGCTTCGACCTGTTCTGTGCCCTCTCATTCGGAGTTGAATCTGGGCTAGCCTCGTGACCGAGAGCATCCAAGGAGAGCACCCTTCCCATGCGGACACCTGGCAAGCAGAAGCTGCGCAACGCGGTGTACGGCCTGTACGAGCGCCGCCTGCGACGATCCCTGGCACCGGACCGGATCCCGCGGCACATCGGCGTCATCATCGACGGCAACCGGCGCTGGGCTCGGTCAGCCGGCAACCCGGTGTCACAAGGCCACGAGGCCGGGGCCAACAAGATCGTCGAGTTCCTCGACTGGTGCGACGACGTCGGCGTCAAGGTCGTCACGGTCTGGATGCTGTCCACCGACAATCTGACCCGGCCGGCCGACGAGCTGGAGCCCCTGCTGCGGATCATCGAGCAGACGGTCGAGGAACTGACCTCGATCGGCCGCTGGCGGATCCATCCGGTCGGCGCGCTCGACCTGTTGCCGGGCGCCACCGCCGAGGTGCTGAAGGGCGCCGAGGCGGCCACCCAGGGCGTCGAGGGGATGCTCGTCAACGTCGCCGTCGGGTACGGCGGCCGTCGCGAGCTGGCCGACGCGGTCCGCTCGCTGCTGCTCGAGGAAGCCGCCAAGGGCAGCTCGATCGAAGAGGTGGCCGAGCACGTCGACGTCGAGCACATCGCCGAGCACCTCTACACGAAGGGCCAGCCCGATCCGGACCTGGTCATCCGGACGTCGGGTGAGCAGCGCCTGGGCGGCTTCCTGCTGTGGCAGAGCGCGCTGAGCGAGTTCTACTTCTGCGAAGCCCTCTGGCCGGACTTCCGGCACGTCGACTTCCTCCGCGCCGTCCGGAGCTATGCCCAACGAGAGCGCCGCTTCGGCACCTAGGGCACGCCCTAACCCCGCGTCCACACCGGGCGCACGCCGTACGGCGGCGCAGGTAGTAGGCGTACGTCGCGGCACCGAGAGCGATGCCCCAGACGACCCAGAGCATGCCGGGCGCGTTGATGGCCCAGTTGTCGCCCATGAGCGGGAGCTGACTGTTCATCAGCCCGGCCGGTATCAGGACGACGGCGACCAGTGACGCCGGGATGATGGCGAGCGGCGGTGGAACTCGTTGGCCCGCCTTGAACCAGATCCAGCGCGGGTAGACCTCGCCCCAACGATGCACCAGGCCGTGGGTGAGGATGCCGCCGCCGATACCCATCACGGCCAGGCCGAGTCCCATCTCGAGCATCCCCGGTGTGTCCGCCATCATCCGGTGGAAGTCGTCGCTGATCCCTACCGGCCAGCCGAAGTACCAAGCGACTCGGCTGAACTCGTACGGAAGGTTCGCCACGACCGCGACGACGACCGCCACGCGTCCCCAGCGCAAGGCGGCGGCCGGTGTCGTCCAGGCCTTCTCCGCGCCTTCTCCACGACCACAGGAGACGCAGGTGTCGCGGCTCCGCCGGTGGTAGGCGATCGCGGTCGCGGCCCAGAGCAGGCCGCCGATGAACAGGACGATCAGGTTCACCCGGTGCCAGTACAGGATGTCGCCGACGCCGCCTTGCTCGCCCGGTATGCCGGTGAACGCGAAGACGACGATCGCCGGGGAGAGCGCGAGGACCGCGATCAGTGTGTAGTCAGGGATCACGAGCGCCAGGCCGACCGCGAGTACGGCGGCGATCGTCTGCAGCACCCAACCGCGGGCTCGCCGGCGTGTCATCACGATCGCGAGGACGGCGCCACCTAGGCCGAGCGCGGCCATGATCGGCGCTACCACGTGCACCGACGACCCTTCCAGGATCGAGCCGGTCGCACGATCATCGGCCACCTTCGCGAAGGGGTAGGCCGCTCCGCCGACCGCCCAGTACAGTCCCAGGGCGCCGTAGGCCAGGGACCACAATGACGTTGCGTATCCGGTCCACACCGGCCAGTTCTTCCGCATGACCCGAGGGTTTCGCGGCGGGCGTCGTACCGGATCACCCGCCGGAGGGAACGGCCTCCCTCGCGTGGGGGGAAGGTGTAACACGCCGTTAACCCCGTGGGCGGGCGTGTCGGGCTGCGCCGTTTGCGGGACCCTCCTACCCTGACTATGACGGTCGGAGGGGAAGCCGGCTGTCACGGGAGGCCCGATCAGTTTGAGAATCGTTCGCCAGCCGGTTGCCCCATGAGGGGCAGAACGGAGTGCCCGAGACCCTCGGTCTCGGTCTCACTGATTCCCGTCGTTGCCTTCGCGGAACGGCGGAGGGGATCTGCACCAGATTTCCGGCCCGACTCCCGGTCCAACACCTAACCACTGGTGGGCCGGGCGTGGTGCACGTCGCGGCCCGAGAGGACGTGCGACATGGCTGCCACCCACGCCAAGGCGTCAAGTACCTCATCCACACCGGCCCAGCGCGCTTTCGTGCTGGACACCTCGGTGCTTCTCTCCGACCCGCACGCGATGCTGCGGTTCGACGAGCACGAGGTGGTCGTCCCGGTGGTCGTCGTCACCGAATTGGAGGGCAAACGGCATCACCCGGAACTCGGCTACTTCGCTCGCACCGCCTTGCGGCTGCTCGACGAGCTCCGGATCCTGCACGGACGTCTGGACGCGCCCCTGCCAGTGGGGGAGAAGGGTGGAACCCTCCGGGTCGAACTGAACCATACGGACCCGGAGTCCCTGCCGGCCGGTTTCCGGCTCGGCGACAACGACAGCCGCATCCTGGCCGTGGCCTGCAACTTCAAGGCCGAGGGCAAGGACGTCACGCTGGTCTCGAAGGACCTGCCGATGCGGGTCAAGGCGTCGGCGTGCGGCCTGCAGGCCGAGGAGTACCGGGCCGAGCTGACCCTGGAGTCCGGCTGGACCGGGATGGCCGAGCTCGAGGTCGAGACCCACGCGATCGATGACCTGTACGAGAACGGCGTACTGGAGCTGCCGCAGGCCGGTGAGTTCCCGACCCACACCGGGCTGGTGCTGTTGTCCGATCGGGGCAGTGCGCTCGGCCGGGTGATGCCGGACAAGCGGATCCGGCTGGTCCGGGGCGACCGCGAGGCGTTCGGGATCCGCGGCCGGTCCGCGGAGCAGCGGGTCGCGCTCGACCTGTTGCTGGACCCCGACGTCGGGATCATCTCGCTCGGCGGCCGGGCCGGTACCGGTAAGTCCGCGCTCGCGCTCTGCGCCGGCCTGGAGTCGGTGATGGAACGGCGGCAGCACAAGAAGGTCGTCGTGTTCCGGCCGCTGTTCGCGGTCGGCGGCCAGGAGCTCGGGTACCTGCCGGGCAGCGAGTCCGAGAAGATGCAGCCGTGGGCGCAGGCTGTCTACGACACGCTCGGCGCGCTGACCAGCGGTGACGTGATCGACGAGGTGATGGACCGCGGCATGCTCGAGGTGCTGCCGCTGACCCACATCCGCGGCCGGTCGCTCCACGATGCGTTCGTGATCGTCGACGAGGCCCAGTCGCTCGAGCGCAATGTGCTCCTGACGGTGCTGTCCCGCGTCGGCGCGAACTCGCGGGTCGTGCTCACCCATGACGTGGCTCAGCGGGACAACCTCCGGGTCGGGCGGCATGACGGCGTGGTCGCGGTGGTCGAGCAGCTGAAGGGACACCCGCTGTTCGCCCACGTGACACTGACCCGGTCGGAGCGCTCGCCGATCGCGGCTTTGGTCACCGAGATGCTGGATGATCTGCAGTTGTGACTGGGGCGGTGGGGCGGGGAAGGTATTGGTAAGGAGTGTCTTTACTGTTGAGTAGTAACTTTCTGTAAAGCACTGGTAAGACTTCGGTACGACGGTGCGGTCGCCACGCAGGCGGCCGCACCGTTCGTTCGTGACCTGCTTGTGATCACGGTCCGTTTAGGCCAGAGTATGTTCTCGTTGCCAGCCGACGGGGGTCGGGTTTTCTCGGAAGGACAGATGAAAGCGAAGCGCTCCGTCGCGGCTCTCTCAGTGACTGGGATCGTCGTCGTCTCCGTTGTCGCCGGTATCGACCTCTTCAGCTCCCCCGGGAGCAGCAGTGCGTCGGAGCAGGTGTCCGGACGCGCCGAGATGGCAGTGCTGAACAGCGAGAAGGCCCACATCGCCAGCACGCCGTCGGCCACGCCGAAGACCGACGCTGAGCAGGCCCAGGAAGTCATCCGGCTGCGGAACCAGATCGAGGCCGTCGAGGCGGCCCGGAAGGCGATGCAGGACCAGGCCGCGATCAAGCGGGCCGCCAAGAACGCGGCGCTGGCGCGGTACAAGGCGCTGCAGAAGACCGACGACAAGTCGCGCGAGGAGCGGGCCAGCCGCGACGCCGAGCGGAAGAAGATCGAGGGCACGCCCAAGGAGGTCGCGATGAACCTCCTGCCCGACCACGGCTGGGGCCCGGGTCAGTTCACCTGCCTCGAGAAGCTGTGGAACAAGGAGTCCCGCTGGAAGGTCAGCGCCGACAACCCGACCTCGTCGGCGTACGGCATCCCGCAGGCCCTCCCGGGCAACCGGATGGCGGCCTACGGCTCCGACTGGCGCACCAACCCGGTCACCCAGATCAAGTGGGGCCTCGACTACATCGAGGACGCCTACGGCTCGCCCTGCTCCGCGTGGGCCCACTCCCAGGCCAAGGGCTGGTACTGAGTCTTTCCGTAGTGCTTCCGTGGTCGGCACGGATGTGGCCGTGATTGCTGCTGCGGCAGGCTTCGAAGGGTAAGGACAACCTCTTCGAAGGAGCGCATCATGGCACTCGTCATCGCCGGGATCTCGATGTCGCTGGACGGTTACGTGACCGGACCGGACGTCACCCGGGAACAACAGCTCGGAGCCGGCGGCGACGTACTGCACCGCTGGCTGTGGGAGCCGACCGCGGAGGACGCGGCGGTTCTCGACGGCATGGCCGCGTCGGTCGGCTCGATCCTGATGGGGCGGCGCTCGTACGACCTGGCCGGCGGTGAGGGCGGCTGGGGCGACGGCGGCCCGGCCGGCAAGACGCCGTGCTTCGTCCTCACGCACAACCCGCCGCGGCACGCGCCGGACGTGTTCACCTTCGTCACCGACGGCATCGGGTCGGCAGTCGAGCAGGCGAAGGCGGCGGCGGGCGACGACCGGGTCGTCGGCGTACACGGTGCGAGCGCTGCCCAGCAGTGTCTGGCGGCGGGGTTGCTCGACGAGATCCAGTTGCACCTGGCCCCGGTTCTGCTGGAGTCGGGGACGCGGTTGTTCGACAACATCGGCCGGCAGTTCCAGTTGGAGCGGACGGACGTCGTACCGACAGCCAACGCCACCCATCTCCGGTACAAGGTGCACTACTGAGGCCTGAGAGGATGTGCGGGTGCCGGAGATCGCGCGGGGGACCAGTGAGCGGGGTGAGCTGGTCCTGCGGCGTCGTGACGACGACGGGGCGCTCGAGTTGCGGGTCAACGGTGTGTTCGTGATGGACGACCGGGAGACTTCCAGTGA
This sequence comes from Kribbella sp. NPDC026596, assembly GCF_040638415.1. NCBI lineage: Bacteria > Bacillati > Actinomycetota > Actinomycetes > Propionibacteriales > Kribbellaceae > Kribbella > Kribbella sp. NPDC026596. The sequence continues at coordinate 158,664 of NZ_JBEZYF010000006.1, forward strand.
GGAGCTGCTGGCGTCGGCCGCGCTGGCCTCGGTACGACGTCCTGACCGGGTGCTCGTGGGTGGGCTGGGGCTCGGCTACACGGTCCGCGCGCTGCTGGCTGACGACCGCTTGGGGTCGGTGATCGTGGCCGAGATCGAGCCTGATCTGGTGGAGTGGATGCGGTCCGGGTTGGTGCCGTCGGTGCTCGACGACCCGCGGGTGTCGGTCGAGGTCGGCGACGTCCGCGCGGTGGTTGCCGCGTCACCGGATGCGTCGCTGGACGCCATCCTGCTGGACGTCGACAATGGGCCGGATTTCCTGGTGTACAACGAGAATTCGGCGATCTACTCGTCGTCGTTCCTGACCGTGTGCCGGTCCAAACTGCGCGACGGCGGCGTACTCACGGTGTGGTCATCGTCGGAGTCGTCCGCTCTGGAGGTTGCCGTTTCGGCGGTCTTCGGCGCCTGCGAGGTGACGCCGGTTCCGGTGACGCTGCAGGGACGCGACGAGACCTACTACGTGTACCAGGGTTCGTTTTCCACAGTCTGACGATTGGCCGCCGGCGACGACGCGGAGCGACGTACTCTGCAGGTATGGGTGATGACGTGGAATTCAGGATCGAGCACGACACGATGGGCGAGGTCAAGGTGCCTCGGGACGCGTTGTGGCGGGCGCAGACCCAGCGCGCGGTGGAGAACTTCCCGATCTCCGGGCGGCCGCTGGCGCCGGCGCTCGTGCACGCCCTCGCGCAGATCAAGGCCTCGGCCGCGGTCGTGAACGCCGAGCTCGGGGTGCTGGACGCGGAGCGGTCCGCCGCGATCGTGGCGGCCGCGGACCAGGTGACGGCGGGGGAGCACGACGCGGAGTTCCCGATCGACGTGTTCCAGACCGGCTCGGGGACGTCGACGAACATGAACGCCAACGAGGTGCTCGCCACGCTGGCCACCCGTTCGCACGGCGTCGACGTGCATCCGAACGACCACGTGAACGCGTCCCAGTCGAGCAACGACACCTTCCCGTCGGCGATCCACGTCGCTGCCACGGCAGGCGTCGTCCACGAGCTGTTGCCGGCGCTCGAACACCTGGCGGATTCCCTGTCCCGTAAGGGATCCGAGTTCGCCGAGGTGGTGAAGTCCGGGCGGACGCACCTGATGGACGCGACGCCGGTGACGCTCGGGCAGGAGTTCAACGGGTATGCGCAGCAGGTGGGTCGCGGCGCGGATCGGGTCCGGGGGACGTTGTCGCGGGTAGCCGAGCTCCCGCTCGGTGGGACGGCGGTCGGGACGGGCATCAACACGCCGCCCGGGTTCGCGGCGGCCGTGATCGCCGAGCTGAACCGGCGGACCGGGCTCCAGTTCAGCGAGGCCGAGGACCACTTCGAGGCGCAGGGTGCGCAGGACGGGCTGGTCGAGCTGTCCGGGCAACTGAAGACGGTCGCGGTCAGCCTGACGAAGATCTGCAACGACCTGCGCTGGATGGGATCCGGGCCGCGGGCCGGGCTGGGCGAGATCGCGCTGCCGGACCTGCAGCCGGGCTCGAGCATCATGCCCGGCAAGGTGAACCCGGTGATCTGCGAGGCGACGCTGATGGTCGCCGCCCAGGTGATCGGCAACGACACCGCGATCACCGTGGCCGGTGCCGGGGGCAACTTCGAGCTGAACGTGATGCTGCCGGTGATCGCGCGCAACCTGCTCGAGTCGATCACGCTGCTCGCCAACACGTCCCGCCTGCTGGCCGATCGCTGCGTCGACGGCATCACCGCGAACGTCGAGCATGCCCGCGCGCTGGCCGAGTCGTCACCGTCGATCGTGACGCCGCTGAACCGCTACATCGGGTACGAGAACGCTGCCGCCGTGGCCAAGAGTGCTTTGAAACAAGGAAAAACGATCCGCGAGGTCGTGATCGAGAACGGGCATGTCGAGAAGGGCGACCTGACCGAGGAGCAGTTGGACGCGGCTCTCGACGTACTGTCCATGACCCGTCCGGACCAGTCGTGACGTCGGCTCCGGAGTCGGGGTTCTGGGAGCCGGGGACGACGATCGAATGGGTGTACGAGGGGACCGGGCGGCACGCGGACATGCCCAACGTCCGGCCGATGACGGTGGTCCGTGACGACGCGGACGGACTCGTCGCCTGGCTCGCGCCGGGTACGCCGTTGATCAAGCCGGTGCTGGTGGACGGACGCGAGACCCGGTACGCCGGTCCGATCGGGATGTTCACCGAGGAGCGGGTGCTGAAGCTGGACATCTGGCGCGGCACCGGGATCCTCAAGGTGCTGCCGCCGGGGAAGCCGTGGTCGGTGTGGCACTTCTGGGGTGACGACGGCACGTTCCGCGGCTGGTACGTGAACCTCGAGGCACCGCACGTCCGGGAGGGCGACGCGCGCCGGACCCGCACCGTCGATCACGTCCTCGATCTGTGGATCAATCCGGACCGGACGATCGAGTGGAAGGACGAGGACGAGTTGGAAGGTGCCGTGACCGCCGGGCGCTTCACGGCCGCCGAGGCCGCGGCGATCGTCGCCGACGCCCATGCGGCCGTCCGCGAGATCGAGGCCTGGACCGCACCGTTCTCCGACGGCTGGCAGACCTGGGTGCCACCGTCCCACTGGCACCTCCCGGTAGCCCCGACCACCCACCAGCCGACCCTCATCGCCGAGGAGCTCCACAGTTGACCCCTCATGCGCTGCCAGGCCCCTGAGGCCACTCACAACGGGTAGGTCACGAGCGGTTGCCAACTCCAGGTTCGGACTTACCTTGGAAATATGTACACGATTGAGCTGGAAGCCGATGAGCTCCAACTGCTGCGCTCCGCCCTGAACTGCTACCTGCAGGCCTTCGGTCACAACGAAGCCGACCTCGTCCAAGCGAGCAGAGCGCTCCTCGTCAAACTTCCGGAGCAGGTCGACAGCCAGGCGAGTTGAGATTCACTCGGCTGTTTCAAGCAGTGCCACGGGGATCGTGCGGTGCGCCTTCACCGCGTACCGACCGATGCGCGGATCCGCCCGGAGGATGACGTCCGTCCACACGCGTGACCGCTCGGCGCCGGTCAGCTCCCGTGCGCGCATCTGAACGTGCGCCGCGCCGATCTGCACGTCGCTGATCTGCACCGCGCGCAGGTTGCGAAACCAGTCCGGGTCCTGGGGCGACCCCGATCCGGTACCCCAGACCAGCAGCCCATCCGCGGTCTCCAGGTAGCGCACGCAGGTCGAGCGCGGTACGCCGGTCCGCCGGCCGGGGGTGGTCAGCATCAGCACGTGGACGTCCTTGCTTCCGCTGGCCAGGCGCCCGTCGAGCGTGCGATACATCCACACCCCGATCCGGTTCCCGATCCGCATCATCCGCCGGCTCATGCCACCCCCAGCTCCGAGAGTGCTGCGATCACCCAGCCGCGGTCAAGGACTCCGGTCAGCTTCGCGGACGGACAGTCAGCGGCACCGGCTTGGCGGTGTCGCGCTCACCACCAACTGCTTTCAGCTCCGCGGACGAACCGTCAGGGGGACCGGCTTGGCAGTATCCGTGAAGAAGTCGTTGCCCTTGTCATCCACCACGATGAACGCCGGGAAGTCCTCGACCTCGATCTTCCAGACTGCTTCCATCCCGAGCTCGGCGTACTCGATCACGTCGACCGACTTGATGCAGTCCTGCGCCAGCCGCGCCGCCGGTCCGCCGATCGAGCCCAGGTAGAACCCGCCGTGCTCCTTGCACGCCGCCGTCACCTTCGCCGACCGGTTGCCCTTGGCAAGCATCACGAACGATCCACCGGCCGCCTGGAACTGGTCGACGTACGCGTCCATCCGCCCCGCCGTGGTCGGCCCGAACGACCCCGACGCGTACCCCTCGGGCGTCTTCGCGGGTCCGGCGTAGTACACAGCGTGATCGCGCAGGTACTGCGGCATCGGCTCGCCGGCGTCCAGCCGCTCCTTGATCTTCGCGTGCGCGATGTCGCGCGCGACGACCAGCGGCCCGCTCAGTGAGAGTCGCGTCTTCACCGGCAGCTTGGACAGCTCGGCGCGGATCTCGCTCATCGGCCGGTTCAGATCGATGCGTACGACGTTCGTGTCGTCGTCGAGATGCTCGTCCGTGGTGTCCGGCAGGAACCGGGCCGGATCGCGCTCGAGCTGCTCCAGGAACACCCCCTCGGGCGTGATCTTGGCCAGCGCCTGCCGATCCGCCGAGCACGACACCGCGATCGCGACCGGGCAGGACGCGCCGTGCCGCGGCAGCCGGATCACGCGGACGTCGTGGCAGAAGTACTTCCCGCCGAACTGCGCACCGATCCCGAACTGCTGCGTGAGCTTGAAGACCTCCTCCTCCAGCTCCAGGTCCCGGAACCCGTGCCCCACCGGTGATCCCGCCGTCGGCAGCGAGTCGAGGTAGTGCGCGGACGCGTACTTCGCGGTCTTCAGCGCGTACTCGGCGGAGGTGCCGCCGACCACGACCGCGAGGTGGTACGGCGGGCAGGCCGCGGTGCCGAGTGAGCGGATCTTCTCGTCCAGGAACTTCATCATCCCGGCCGGGTTGAGCACCGCCTTGGTCTCCTGGAACAGGAACGACTTGTTGGCCGAGCCGCCGCCCTTGGCCATGAACAGGAACTTGTAGCTCGGGTCGCCGTGCACCGGGGTCGAGTACAGCTCGATCTGGGCCGGCAGGTTGGAGCCGGTGTTCTTCTCGTCCCACATGTTCAGCGGGGCCATCTGCGAGTAGCGCAGGTTCAGCTTGGTGTAGGCGTCGTACACGCCGCGGCTGATCCACTCCTCGTCGACGGCGCCGGTGAGTACGCCCTCGGACTTCTTGCCCATCACGATCGCGGTGCCGGTGTCCTGGCACATCGGGAGGACGCCGCCGGCCGAGATGTTCGCGTTCTTCAGCAGGTCGAGCGCGACGAACCGGTCGTTGCCGGACGCCTCCGGGTCGTCGATGATCCGCCGCAACTGCGTGAGGTGCGCGGTCCGCAGGTAGTGCGAGATGTCGTGCATCGCCTCGGCCGTCAGCGCCTGCAGCACCTCGGGCTCCACCTGCAGGAACGTCCGATCGCCCGCCGTGAAGGTGCTGACACCCTCGGTCGTCAGCAGCCGGTACTCCGTCTCGTCAGCACCCAACGGCAGCAGATCGGAGTAGTTGAAGTCGGCGGACACCGTCATACCTCCAAGGCAGGTGGTCTAAGGCCCCCCAAGCCTAGTTCGGCTCGCCCGCAGCCGCGCGCTCACCCCTGACCACGCGCCAGGCCCGCCACAGCTCGAAGCCCAGCCCGAGCCGGAAATAGGCCAACTGGCTGCCGCGCATGTTCTTGGTCAGCTTGTTCCTCCGCTCGGGCACCCAGCGGCCGAGGACGAAGGACAGCCCGATGATCAGCAAGGCGCCGACCAGAAACAGGACAATCGCGGGGGTCTGCGGCGTACCGTCCCCGGTCAACTGGCCGATCAGCGTCCAGACGACGCCGACGTACAGCACCGGACACGCAACCAGGTACACGGCGGCCAAGGCCCGCCCCAGGACTCCCGCAGGCCAGTTCATGGTCGACAGTATGGACCCCTGGATCAGGGGTGTGTTCAGGGGTGAATCGGGGAAGAAACGGGCGACGGGTGGGCTGGGGCGCGCGTATCGTTTGGGCGTGGCTCAGGATGATGTTCCTCAGGAGAATCGACCGCAGGATGCCGTGCCTGCGCAGGCGCCGACGGGTGACGAGCTGGCGTTGCGGCGGCGGGTGTCCGACCTCGAGCGCGAGGAGGTCGCCGACGTACTGCGCGAGTCCGCGGCCGAGGGGCGCCTGTCGTACGCCGAACTCGAGGAACGCCTGGAGACGTTGTACGCCGCCAAGACGTACGGCGAACTCGTCGAGCTCACCGCCGACCTGCCGAACGGCCCGAGCGCACCCGGAGTGCCGGCCGTCGGACCGCAGTACGGCGGCGCGATGGTCGAGAACGGCCCGGTGATCAACGCGTTCATGTCGGAGACCAAGCGCCAGGGCGGCTGGCTGGTCCCGCAGCGCCAGGAGGTCAACGCGGTCCTCGGCGACGTCACGCTGGACTACACCGAGGCCCAGATCCCGTTCGACGAGGTCCACGTCGAGGTGAAGTCGATCCTCGCCGACGTGAAGATCCGCGTCCCCCAGAACGCGATCGTCCTGCTCGACAGCAACCCCATCCTCGGCTCCGTCTCCGAACAGGAAGCCGGCCTGGGCGCCGTCCCCGACCCCAACACCCCCGCCGCCCGCCCCACCACCTTCCACATCCGAGGCACCGCCATCCTCGGCGAAATCAAAATCAAACGAGGCCCCCGCCTCTCCAAACGCCTCCGCCTCACCTAACCGGCACGCAAGTACCCGAGCCACGGAGAGTAACCAAAGTGTTATAGCATCGCTGCTATGACCTGGGGTACCGTTGAGCTCGAAGCCGAGGTACGCACCTGGCTCGAAGACTTGCCCACCGACCTGTTCGCACGAGTCGCCTTCTACATAGACCTTCTCGCCGAGTACGTTGCATTGCTGGGCGAGCCGTACTCCAAACAGATCGATGGAAAGCTTCGTGAGTTGCGTTTCTGGCTCGATCGCGACGCGATGCGGATCAGCCACTGGATCGCCTCCGATCGACGGATCATCCTGCTGACCGTGTTCAGGAAGAGCCGAATGCGGGAGACGCGGGAGATCGACAGAGCGGTGAAGGCGTATCGCAAGTGTGTGGAGGAAGCGTACACGGTGTCGCTGAGGGAGGAGGGTTGAGGTGACCGGACGGTCGGGATGGGATGAGGTTCGCGGGCGGCGGATGGCTGAGCCTGGGGCGGCGGAGGCGTACGACGCGACGCGACGAGCGTTCGAGCTCGGTGCGATGGTGCGGCAGATGCGTGAGCAGCGCGGGTGGACGCAGACCAGGCTTGCCCAGGCTGCGGGCATGACTCAGTCGGCCCTGGCGCGCTTCGAAGCTGGTGGAACTGTGCCGACGCTCGCTCTGCTCGAGCGGATCGCTCAGGCGTTTCACGCGCAGCTCGTGGTCCGTTTCGACGAAGGTAACCCCGCGGCTTAGGTCGTTGCGGTTCGGCGCTGCTCTCGTAGTACGTCGGTGAGCCAGGTGGCGAGGGCGGGGATGTCGCGCACGTTGTCTTGGGTCAACGGGTGGTGTTTGGACCAGACGTTGGTCGGGATGATGGGGTCGAGCATGTGGAACTTCGGGCCGGTGGGGATGCCGATGGAGCCGATGTCGGTCCAGGGGAGGAACGTGCGGCCGGTACGGATGCCGTCGTGGTCGATGGTGACGGTGGGGCGTTGGATGATGAACTGCCAGGTGCTGAGGCCGACGACCGCCAGGACGAGTACGACGGAGAATAGGCCGAGGGCGAGGCGTTGGCCGCCGGCGTGGATCCACTCGGTGAACGACAGGGCCGGGTTGACGGCGAACAGCGCGGCGAAGCACGCTCGCTGGATCACCAGCCGCTTCCGCCGTACAGGAAATACCACCCGGCCCGTCCGCCGGAGCTCGTCCGCCCAGACCTCGGGCAACTCCTCGCCCATCACTGCCATGTGGTTGCGCCTGAGTTTGAGGCCCGGCGGTGCTCCTCGAGGAGGGTTTCGAGCCAGCGACGCAACGCCGGCATGTCTCGGACGTTCTGCTGGTGGAGCCTGAGGTCCTTCCCCCACGGGTCCTTCGCAATGATCGGCAGCGACCTGGCCCACACCGGCCCGGTCGCGATGCCGATGGCGCCGATCTCCGTCCACGGCACGAACTTCCTCCGGCCGCGCCGGATCCCGGCGCGGTCAACCGTCACAGCAGGCCGCTGCGTGACCAGCTGCCAGGCGCCGAACCCGAGGGCCATCACGTAGGCCACCCCGAGGACCTGGACGCTGACGCGCTCAGCTCCACCAGCCTCCAGTGCGTCCGGGACCCAGAAGACGGACATCAGCACGAGAGGCGGCAGCCCCTGCGCAAGTCCCCACAACACCGTCCGTCGCCGGAGCGGAAACACCACCCGGCCCGTACGCCGGAACTCGTCCGCCCACACCGCAGGCGGCGCTTCGCCCATCACCGTCATGTGTCCCCCAGCCCGCACGACCCCGCCCCCGAAGCACGCTCACTGTAGTGCACGACAAGCCCCGTGCGTTCGGCGAGAATTGGCGGATGGGGGCGGGTCCGCGCGGTGCTCAGGTGTCCGTGCGCGGCCCCGAACCGACGGGGTGTCCGGATTGGTGGTGCGCCGGGCTCGGTGTGCTTAGTGGGGTCGGGTGCCTGGTTGGGCGGTGGCGGTCCAGCGGCCGGATTGGTGGGTGATGTGGATGGGGTGGTTGAAGGCTTGGGAGACCAGGTCGGTGGTGAGGACGTCGTACGCCGGGCCGGCTGCCAGGACTCGGCCTTCGTGGAGGAGGGCGGCGTGGGTGGTGCAGGTGGGGAGTTCTTCGAGGTGGTGCGTGACGAGGACCCAGGCCAGGTGGGGATGTGAGGCGTTGATCTGGTCGAGGGTTTCGAGGAGTTGCTCGCGGGCCGCCACGTCGAGACCGGTCGACGGCTCGTCGAGCAGCAGGAGACTCGGGTCGGAGATCAGCGCGCGGGCGATCAGCGCCCTCCCGCGTTCCCCCTGGGACAGGGTCGTCCAGGAAGACGAGGCCAGCGCGCTGATGCCGAGCAAATCGATCAGCTCGAGCGCGCGGGCCCGCTGAGCCGGAGTCGCCTGCCAGCGTGGCATCAGCTCGATGGTCCCGGTCAGCCCGGTGAGGACGATGTCCACGATGCTCAGCGGCGACCGCAGTGGGTGCCGCGGATTGACGTGGCCGATCGATTCGCGCAACGTGCGGATGTCCACGGTGCCGAGCCGGCGGCCGAGGATCTCGACGGTCCCGCGGGTCGGGTGCGCGATCGCGCCACACAACCCCAGCAGGGTGCTCTTTCCCGCGCCGTTCGGCCCGAGCAGCGCCCACCGCTCGCCCTCGCCGACCGTCAGCGACACCCCGCCGAGCAGCAGCTTGCCGTCCCGGACGAAGTCGACATCCTTCAGTTCGAGCACCCGAAAACCTCCTCGTACAACGCCTTCAACTCCTTCGCACTCGCTTCCCGCCCGGTCCCGTCGGTGTGCCGCTGCACGTGCTGCGCGAACTCTCGTTCCTGCTCGGACGACAGTCGAACCCCGTACGCCGACTCGAGGACATGCGCGATCCCGCCCTTCCCCGACTGGCTGTTCACCCGGACGACGGCCTCGTATCCCCGACCCACGTCCATCGGATCGATCGGCAGATACGGCACCTCCCAAACACCAGGACCCTGTACGGCGAAGCCCTTCCGGATCGCGTCCTGATGGGTCCCCGAGAACGCGGTGTACACGAGCTCCCCGACGTACGGGTGCCGTGGATGGATCGGCATCCGCGTGCAGTACTCGACCACGTCCCGGATCCGGTCGATCTCGGAGAAGTCGATCATCGGGTCGACCCCTTGGGCGTGCAGGTTCAGCGCGAGCGTGGCGATGTCGACGTTCCCGGTCCGTTCGCCGTTGCCGAAGATGCAGCCTTCGACCCGCTGCGCACCGGCGAGTACGGCGAGCTCCGCGCAGGCGATGCCCGCGCCACGGTCGTTGTGCGGGTGCACCGAGAGGATCACGCCGTCGCGCCGCGGCAGGTTCTTGTGCATGTACTCGATCTGGTCGGCGTACACGTTCGGTGTCGCGGCCTCGATCGTGGCCGGCAGGTTGAGGATCACCGGCCGCTCCGGCGTCGCATCCCACTGCTTGGTCAGGTGATCGCTCAACTCGAGCACGTAATCCGGCTCGGTCAGGTTGAACACCTCGGGCGAGAACTGGAACCGGACCGAGTCGCCGGCCAGCCGCAGGATCTCCTCGGACCCGGCGTAGATCATCGACGCCAGTTCGTCCTGGGTACGACGCAGTACGACGTCCCGCCACACCGGAGCGGTCGCGGCGTACATGTGGATCACCACATCGCCGCGCATCCCGGCAACGGATTCCACCGTCCGCGCGATCAGGTCGGGCCGGGCCGGCGTGAACACCACGATGGTGACGTCGGCAGGCACGAGGTCCGAGGTGGCGAGCATCCGGACGAAGTCGAAGTCTGTCTGCGAGGCGGACGGGTAACCGACCTCGATCTCTTTGTAGCCGATGGCAACCATCAGTTCGAAGAACGTGCGCTTGCGCTCGGGGTCCATCGGCTCGGCCAATGCCTGGTTGCCGTCGCGGAGGTCGACCGGCACCCACAGCGGTGCGGTGCTGATCCGGCGGTCCGGCCACTCCCGGTCGATCGGCTCCACCGGGACCTTGGCGAAGATGTCGCGGTAGCGGTGGCTGGGCATGGGGGAGTGCTGCTGGCGGTTCCAGTCCATGAGGTGTCCTTCGGTTGCTGCCAGGGGACCGGCGGACGACGGCACTCCACGGAGGGAGCGCCGATCGAGTCAGCTCCCGCCGTGGCGGCCAAGAAGGAGGAGGCCCGCAAGCAGGAGGTTCGAGGACATGGCAGCCACGCTAACCCGAAACCAACTCCTCAGACAAGCTGAGAACTTTGAGCCACTAGACTGACCCGCATGATTCGCCGTCACCCGCTCGCCGAACAGGCCGCCGAGGAGTTGCTCCGCCGGATCGGCGGCGGCGAGTGGGGGCTCGGCCAGAAGCTCCCCGGCGAGACGACCCTGGCCGCGCAACTGGGCGTCGGCCGGTCGACCATCCGCGAGGCGGTCCGTGAGCTGGCCGGTCGCCGGGTGCTCGAAAGCCGGCAGGGCGCCGGGGTGTTCGTGATCGCGCAGCAGGCCGCCGAGGACTGGGACAAAGTACTGCGGAAGGCCGACATCACCGATGTTCTGGAAGGCCGGCTCGCGATCGAGACCGAGGCGGCCCGGCTCGCCGCCGAGCGCCGTACGCCGGCTGACCTGAAGACCTTCCGCTACACGCTGGCCGACCGGAAGAAGGCGTCCGAGAAGTCACCGGACGACTGGTACGTCGAGGCGGACCTGGCCTTTCACCGGGCCGTGGTGATGGCCGCGCACAACGCCGTACTGGCTGAGCTGTTCGACACGTTCGTACCGCGGATCCGGCGGGCGATGATCGACATGCTGAAGCTCGACGACCAGCATCGGCACCGCCACGATCAGGCCGCCCACGAGGCGATCGCCGACGCGATCCGTGCTCGCGACCCCGAGCTGGCGGCGGCTCGCTCACGCGAACACCTCAGCGCGGTCCGGAGCAGCGTGTCCTAGGACCTGTGCTGGTCGAGCAGGGCGCGCAGCCAGGGAGTCAGGGCGGCCAGATCTTCGACGTTGTCCTGGGAGATGGTGATCGGGCGGGTACGCCGATCTGTCGGCCGGACCTGGACAGCCCGGATCCCCGGTAGCCCGGCTGGGTCGTCGATGCTGGTGATCCCGGACCACCGCAGGCTCCGGCCGCGAGTGATGCCGTCGGCATCGATCCTGACGACCGGGCGCTGGGCGACCAGCTGCCAGACCGTCAGCCCGGTGCCGTAGACGAACGCGGCCAGCGCCGTCAGCCGCAGTACGCCGAGCGCGCCCGACACATCGTCCGCCCGGAAATGGTCGACATTCGTCCACGCGGACAGCACCATCAGCAGGCCGAACCCGGCCAGCCGAAGCACGAGCCGTCCCCGGCGCGGCAGGAACACCACACTGCCTTTGGACTCCAGCTCGGAAGTCCAAGCCTCGGCAGACACCGTCATGAACCCCACTTTGCCGCGTGCTCGGCGGCGGTGGGCGGGTCGGCGCCGTGTCGCGTGCAGGTGATCGCGGCAGCCTTCACCGCGTAGTCCACGACCGCTCGCAGGTCCTCGGGGGTCAGCCCGGCCAACCGAGTCGCGCCGAGCAGACCGCGAGCCTGCAGTCCGGCGATCAATGCGGCCATCAACGAGTCGCCCGCGCCGACGGTGTCAACCACCTCGATCGCCGGGGCCGGCACCTCGAGGCGGTGGTCCCGGGTGACCCCGAGCGCGCCGTCGCCGCCGAGGGTGATCACCACGCACTTGGTCCGCTCGGCAGTCAGCAATTCGGCCGCTATGTCGTCCGGCGTACGCCCGGGCTGCAGGAACGCGCAGTCCTCGTCGCTCAGCTTCACCAGGTCGGACCATTCGGCCAGCTCCCGGACAGCGGCCCACGTCGACACCGGATCCGGAGTGATCGCCGGCCGGGCGTTGGGGTCGAAGGTCACGGTGACCGGCTGCCCGGCGACCGCCTTCAGGAACTCGCGGATCGCCGTCGCCCCGGGCTCGAGCATGGTCGCGATCGAGCCGGTGTGGATCGCCGGGCACCCGCGCGTCAGTGAGAGCGCCGGTGGGTCCCACGTCATGTCGAACTGGTACGACGCGACCCCGGCCGCATCGAGTGTCGCCGTCGCAGTGCTGGTCCGGAAACCCGGGTCGACGGCGCCGGGCGCGAGCTGCACCCCGTTCCCGAACAGGTGCGCTCCGAGCATGTCGCCGTACGCATCGGTCCCGAACCGCGCCACCAACTCGGTCGGTACGCCGAGCCGCGCGAGCCCCACCGCGACATTGGCAGCAAACCCGCCGGGCACCGCGCTCGGCTTCCCATTCCCGTTGCCGTTCCGCGGCGTCCGCGGCGCCGGACCGACGATGTCCACGAGAGCCTCGCCAATGACGAGGACAGGTGCGCTCATCGGGCGTGCTCGAAGTCGATGGCCGAGTACGCGCGGAGCTTCTCCAGTTGGTGGACGCTCTCGATGCTGCGGATTGTGCCGCTGCGGGATCGCATCACCAGTGAGTGGGTCCGGGCGGTGGATCGGCCGTACCGCACGCCGCGGAGCAGTTCTCCGTCGGTGATTCCGGTTGCGACGAAGAAGCAGTCGTCACCGCTGACCAGGTCGTCGGTGCTGAGCACGCGGTCGAGGTCATGGCCGGCGTCGATCGCCTTCTGCCGCTCCTCGTCGTCACGCGGCCAGAGCCGGCCCTGGATCAGGCCGCCCAGGCACTTCATCGCGCAGGCGGCGATGATTCCCTCGGGCGTACCGCCGATGCCGAGCAGCATGTCCAGACCGGTGTCCGGCCGAGCCGCCTCGACCGCACCGGCCACGTCCCCGTCGCTGATGAACTTGATCCGCGCGCCGGTGGCCCGGACCTGCTGGGCGAGGTCCTCGTGCCGCGGCCGGTCGAGTACGACGACCGTCACGTCATCGACCGTCGATCCCTTCGCCTTCGCGACCCGGCGGATGTTCTCGGCGACCGGGAGCCGGATGTCGACCACGTCGGCCGCCTCCGGACCGACCACGAGCTTCTCCATGTAGAACACCGCGGACGGGTCGTACATCGAGTTCCGCGCGGAGACCGCCATCACCGCGATGCCGTTGTTCATGCCCTTGGCGACGAGCGTCGTACCGTCGACCGGGTCGACCGCGACGTCGCACGCCGGTCCGTCGCCGGAGCCGACCTGCTCGCCGTTGTAGAGCATCGGGGCGTTGTCCTTCTCGCCCTCGCCGATCACCACCACGCCGTTCATCCCGACCGTGCCGATCAGCGTCCGCATCGCGTTCACCGCCGCGCCGTCGGCGCCGTTCTTGTCGCCACGACCGACCCAGCGGCCCGCCGCCATCGCCGCGGCCTCGGTGACCCGGACCAGTTCGAGGGCGAGGTTGCGGTCAGGCGCGTGCGCGTCGACCTCCAGATGGGCAGGTGGCGTGGTCGGGTCGCTCATGCCACCGGATCGTAGCCAACTGGTGTGGGCGCTGTTCGGGCGCATTGGGGGTCGCGAGACACTGGTGGCATGAGTTCGACAGGTCAGGGCCCTTCCAACGACGGCGCTCCCGCGGCGACGGAAGATCCGCGGGCGGTTGCGGCTGCCCGGGAGAAGGCGCGGGCGCGGGCCGAGGCGATCGCTTACCGGGAGCAGAACCGGAAGGATCGGGCGAAGGCGCGCACGCTGCCGAATATGGTCTGGGCGCTGGTGGCCTGTTTCATCGTGGTCGCGTTCCTGATGATCGTCACGTGGCGGCCAAAGGCAGAAAAGGTCAACGCGGTCGAGTACTCCGCTCAACTGGAGGACGCCCGCAAGGTCGCCCCATGGGTCCGCGGCCCGGAGCCGATGCCGACCGGTTGGACCGCGACCAGCGTGGAATTCCGCGCCCCGGAGCAGCGGCCCATGACGTGGCACCTCGGCATCGTGACGACCGAGAAGAAATACGTCGGTCTCGAGCAGTCCAATGTCACCGGCGGACAATTCCAGTCCGACAAGATGGGGCGGACCAGCGACGACGGGACCAGCACGGTCAGCGGAGTGACCTGGCAGCGCAAGGTTCTGCTCGACCGCAAGGAGGAGAACGCCTTGGTGCTGGTCGGTTCCGGAGTCACCACGATCGTCACCGGAAATGCCGGATATCCCGCGCTCGAAGCGTTTGCTTCGACATTGCGTTAAACGGTCGTTGCGGACTGTCACCCGTCGTACTGCCCAGAATTCCGGGGGTTACTGACCACGTTCCGGACGGTCGTTGACACATGTATCCGGTGCGAGGTTCCATCGATTCTTCGGCTTGTACACGCTCGGGGAAAAGCGCGAAGGAGCCCTCACGTGGTTGCGCCATCTCCGGGCGGGAGCTGATCTGCCATGTTCGTCACCGGGCTTCTGCTGGGCGCCGACAGTTCACCACACCTCGGTGTGCCCTGGCAGTTGCTGGCTTACCACGGCGAAACCCTGCTCGGCGCGACTCTTGACGTCGCGCGGGAATGCTCCTTCGACCAGCTGATCGTCACCCTGGGCAGCGCGTCGGAGCAGATCCATGATCGCGTCGACTTCGACGGTGCCCGGGTGGTCGAGTCACCGCACGCGGATACCGGCAGTTCGTCGATTGTGCCTGCGCTGGACGCGGTCGATCGCCGCACGGACGGCATCGTCGTACTGCTCGGCGACCAGCCCGGCGTCACCTCGGCCACCGTCTGGTCCCTGGTGGCTGAGGTCGCCGGACCGGCCACCCCGATCGGGGTCAGCCGGTACGACGACGGCCACGGACATCCGTGCTGGTTCGGCAAGGAGCTGTTCGGCGAACTGCGGCAGTTGCGCAACGACGCCGACCTCTGGGAGCTCATCGAGGGCGGCCGCTACCCGCTCACCCAGGTCGATGCCATCGGCAACGTTCCGCCCCGGGCCGGCACCTGGGACGACTACCGCCGCCTGGTCTCCGGCTACACCCCCGCCGCCGGCGCCTTCACCCCCGGCGCCTTCGAAGGCCCACCCGTCGACACCCACCCCGTCCCCCTCCCCACCCGCTCCCGCCCCCGCCGCCGAACCGCCCACTGACCCAAACCCGCGGACCCCCACTGACCCAACCTCGCGGACCGCCAGGCCATCACAATCACGCGCTCCAAGCCCCCCGCAGGCGGCGCACGGCTCTCGCCGGCCGATTGCGATGGCCTGGAGGTCCGCAACCACGCCCGGGCCGGACGGTGGCCTGGAGGTCCGCGGTCTCGGGGCGGACCGGACGTCGGCCTGGAGGTCCGCGGCCTCGGGCTGGGGCGGACGCCGGCCACTCACCAACCCGGCTGCTCGGCTGAGGTTCAGGCGTGCGCACGCCTGCGGGGTGGGGTGTGGGTGGGGTTGGTGAGTGGTGGGGTCCGCGTCAGTCGGCGCCGGCCAGGCGGAGGCCTACGACGCCGGTGACGATCAGGGCTATGCAGGCCAGGCGGGCCGGGGTGATGGGCTCGCCGAAGAGGACGATGCCGAGTGTCACCACCCCGACCGAGCCGAGGCCGGTCCAGATCGCGTACGCCGTGCCGACCGGGAGCCGGTCCAGCGTCTTGGCCAGCAGAACGACCGAGATGACCCCGAACACGAGCACGCCGACGGTCGGCCACAGCCGGCTGAACCCCTCACTCGGTTTCAGGCTGAGAGCGAACGCGATCTCGAACGCCGCGGCCGCGAGCAGCACCAGCCACGTCATCAGGCCGCCATGGCTCCGCGCAGATGCCGCTGGGTGACGGTCGCAACCCGGGCGCCGAGGGCAGCCGCGGTCCGCAGGTCCGTTTCCGGCGGCGCCTTCTCGGCGGACAGATCGGCGTCGGACTGCGCCATCGCGCCGAGCCAGCTGCCGAGCCGGTTGAGGTCCTCGATGCTCGCTGTGCTCTCCGCCCAGCCGGGGTAGAGGTCCAGCCCGACCCAGATCATCCCGTGCTGCGCGGCGAACACAGCGAGGTCGACCAAGCTGTTCAGCTTGTCGCCGGACATCGCCTTGGAGTTGGTGAACCCCGCGGCGATCTTGTCCCGCCAGGCGAGGTCGGCGGCCCACACCCGCACGCTCTCCTCCGCGAACTTCTTGAACACCGCGCTCGGACTGCCCATGTACGTCGGTGCGCCGAAAACGATCGCGTCCGCGGCGGTGAGCCGGTCCCAGACGTCCTCGGTCAACTCGTCGAGCGGGACAAGCTCGACCACGGTGCCCGGCACGGACTCGGCACCGGCGGCGACCGCCTCGGCCTGCTTGGCGGTGTGGCCGTACCCGGAGTGGAACGCGACCGCGATCCGGGCGGGGGTAGTGCTCATGTGCTTCCTCCAAAGTCGTTAGCGGACTACAGTCCGTCTTATGAACGACAGTACCGGACCGCAGTCCGCTTCACAACGGGGTCTGCCGGTCGTCGGCGAACCACGCCCGGAACGCGCCGACGCCCGGCGTAACCGGCTGCGGGTGCTGGAGGCGGCCGACCGGCTGTTCACCGAGCACGGCGTGAAGAACGTGTCGCTGGACTCGATCGCCGCGGCGGCGGGCGTGGGTAAAGGCACGGTGTTCCGCCGCTTCGGCGACCGGGCCGGCCTCGCGGTCGCCCTGCTCGACGAGCGCGAACAGGAATTGCAGGCGAAGATCCTGAGCGGCCCGCCGCCGCTCGGCCCGGGCGCCCCGCCGGTCATCCGGGTGATGGCTTTTCTGGATGCCTATCTGGATCTACTCGATCGGCATGTCGAGCTGTTCATGGACAGCGAGAACGCCTCGGACGGCGCCCGCTACCGCATCGGGTCGTACCACCTCTGGCACCGGCACTTAGCGATGCTGATCGAGGGCGCCAACTCGGATCTCGATGCCGACTACACCGCCCACATCCTGCTGGCACCCTTGGCCGCCGACCTGCACCACGCGCTCCGCACCCAAGGCTTCGACCTCGCCCGGATGAAGTCCGGCCTGCAAGCAGTCGTCACCAACCTGCTGGGACCCTAGTTCGGCTTCTCCTCGTGGGCGGCCTGGGCTTTGGCGAGGCGTTCGCGGGCGCCATCCAGCCAGCGCTGGCAGGTGGCGGCCAGTTCCTCACCGCGTTCCCACAGCGCGAGGGACTCCTCGAGGCTGGTGCCGCCGGCCTCGAGTTTGCGGACCACCTCGACGAGCTCCTCGCGGGCCTGCTCGTAGGAAATCTCCGGTCGGTCGCCGCTCACGTGTTCTCCTCGGACTTGACTTCGACCGCGAAACGGCCGTCACTGACCCGCGCCTGCAGCAGGTCGCCGGGCGCCACCTGCGCCACTTCCCGTACGGCGGTCCCGTCGGCCAGCTGGAGCACGGAGTACCCCCGCTCCAGCGTCGCCTTCGGGGACAGCGCCCGTACGCTCGCCAACCGGTGCGTGATGTCGTCACTCGCACGGTCCAGGCGATGCGTCAGCGTCCGCCGACTCCGCTCGATCAGGGCCGCGACCTCCTCGGATCGCCGCTGCAGACCAGTCACTGGAGCCGCGAGTGCGGGCCGGCTCCGGATCGCGGCCAGCGCGTGCATTTCCCGATCCAGCCACGAGGTGATCGCCCGCTGCCCGCGCTCCCGCAGCAGGCGGACTCCGTCGAGCTCCTCGCGCACATCCGGCACGATCCGCTTCGCCGCATCCGTCGGCGTCGACGCGCGCAGGTCCGCGACCAGGTCGAGCAGGGGTGAATCCGGCTCGTGCCCGATCGCGCTCACGATCGGCGTCTTCGCCTGCGAGACCGCCCGGATCAGCCCTTCGTCGGAGAACGGCAGCAGATCCTCGAGTGAGCCGCCGCCGCGCGCGATCACGATCACCTCGACCGTGTAGTCCCCGTCGAGCTTCCGCAGCGCCGTCATCACGTCACCGGCCGCCGCCGGCCCCTGCACCGACGCGTACTCGACCCGGAACGCGACCGCCGGCCACCGCCGCTTCGCGTTCTCCAGTACGTCGCGTTCGGCCGCGGAATCGCGTCCGCAGATCAGCCCGATCGTGTGCGGCAGGAACGGCAGCTTCTGCTTGCGGTACGACGCGAACAGTCCCTCGGCCGCGAGTAGTTGCTTCAGCCGCTCGATCCGGGCCAGCAGCTCACCGATGCCGACGTGCCGGATCTCGCTCACCGCGAGGGCGAGCGTGCCGCGCCGGGCGAAGAAGTTCGGCTTCGCGTTCACGACGACCCGGGATCCGTCGGTCACGGGCGGATCCACCGCCTCGAACACGCGCCGGTTGCAGGTGAACCGCAACGAGATGTCCGCGTCCGTGTCCCGCAGCGTCCCGAACACCGTCGTCGTACCGCGCCCGATCGAGACGTCCGTCAGCTGGCCCTCGACCCACACGGCGCCGAGCTGGTTGATCCAGCTGGCGATCCCGTTCGCAATCGTGCGAACGGCCGCAGGCGCATCCGGTGAGGTCTCCAAAGCCACCCCCAGACCCTACGACCCGCCACCGACAAACCCATAACGTTGAGTGATGCGACCGCTCCTCCTCCTCGACTTCGACGGCCCGCTGAACCCCCACCGCGCCACTGAAATCCCGCCTGGATACGTCTGGCCGTCGAGGGGAGGCCAGTACTACGTGGCTCGTGGAAGACGCCGTACGTCGCGAGCTGGGTGGGGGACCGTCCGTTCGTCTGGGTCGACGACGAAGTGGGTGAGCCCGAGCGGATCTTCTTCGCCGGCGAGCATCAGTTGGTCCATCAGGTCGACGCGCAAACCGGGCTCACGGCAACCGACTTCGCGGCGATCCGCGCCTGGGCAGATGGAAAACCCTTTGCCGGTAAGGCTTTCCGGCCGCAGAATTGACGTACTGGTAACACCTCCCACGGGGGAGCCGTCCGGACAGGGCGGACGGCTCCTCGACGCCTTCCCGTGATGCTGCTCACAGATCCGGTCGACGCGGGCGTCCTCAGCCACGGCCCGTACCATGGGGACCGTGACTGCCCAGCCCGAAGACACCGGTACGACGACCGCCGTGAGGACCAAGCGGGTGCTGCTCGCCGCGCCACGGGGGTACTGCGCCGGCGTGGACCGGGCGGTCGTGGCGGTCGAGAAGGCGCTCGACCTCTACGGGCCGCCGGTCTACGTGCGCAAGGAGATCGTGCACAACAAGCACGTCGTGCAGACCCTGCAGTCGCGCGGCGCGATCTTCGTCGACGAGACGGACGAGGTGCCCGAGGGGCAGACGGTGATCTTCTCCGCGCACGGCGTCGCCCCGGTGGTCCACCAGGAGGCCGCCGCGCGGCAACTGAAGACGATCGACGCGACCTGCCCCCTGGTCACCAAGGTGCACCACGAGGCGAAGCGGTTCGCCGCCACCGACTACGACATCCTGCTGATCGGTCATGAGGGCCACGAGGAGGTCATCGGGACCAGCGGCGAGGCGCCGGAGCACATCCACCTCGTCGACGGACCGCGCGACGTGCCGAACGTGGTGGTTCGCGACCCCGAGAAGGTCGTCTGGCTGTCGCAGACCACCCTGTCCGTCGACGAGACGATGGAGACGGTACGGCGGTTGCGCGAGCGGTTCCCGAAGTTGCAGGACCCGCCGAGTGACGACATCTGCTACGCGACCCAGAACCGCCAGGCCGCGGTCAAGAAGCTGGCCCCCGAGGCCGACCTGATGATCGTGGTCGGCTCCCGCAACTCCTCGAACTCGGTGCGCCTGGTCGAGGTCGCCGTCGAGCACGGCGCGAAGGCCGGCTACCTGGTCGACTACGCGGCCGAGATCGACGAGTCCTGGCTGAACGGCGTCGACTCCGTCGGCGTCACCAGCGGTGCGAGCGTGCCGGAGATCCTGGTCCGCGACGTGCTCGACTGGCTGGCCGAGCGTGGGTACGCCGACGTCCAGGAGGTCACCACGGCCGAGGAGAGCCTGACGTTCGCCCTGCCTCGTGAGCTCCGCAGTGACCTCAAGGCCGCCGGCCTCCCCACCACCGGCACCTCAGATCACGCCTGGACTATTTGACCGTCACCGCGGACGTGTTTGTGGTGGAGGCGTCGTACTGCGCCTGGGCCTCGGTGATGGCGGGCAGGTGCTCCTCGGCCCAGTCGCTGACGGCGGTGATCGGCTTGATCAGGGACTCGCCCACCGGGGTCAGGGCGTAGACGACGCGCGGCGGCACCTCGGCGAAGACCTCCCGGGTGACCAGGCCGTCGCGCTCCAGTCGGCGCAGCGTCTGGGTCAGCACCTTGGGCGCCACCCGGCCGATCCCGTCGCGGAGCTCGGTGAACCGCAGCGGGCCGTTCCGCAGCAGCAGGACGGCGAGGACGGTCCACTTGTCGCCGATCCGGTCGAGGATGACGCGGGTCGGGCAGTTCGGGTCGAAGACGTTGCCTCGCTCATTGGTTACCACAAGGTACTTATAGCACGTTGAAGTAGCCAGTTACCAATGGATACCGTTGGCCGCGATGTCAGCCAATCGAGAGGAACGGTCATGAGGATCGCGGTCTACGGAGCGAGTGGCATGGTGGGCAGCCGGATCGCCGCTGAGGCGGTCAGTCGCGGCCACGAGGTCGCCGGTATCACCCGCTCCGGCGGTGAACTACCGGCCGGCGTCCGGGCGGCGCAGGGGAGTGCCAACGACGTCGCGTCGGTGAAGGAGGCCGCGGCGGACGCGGACGTACTGGTCGCCGCGATCGGCCCGAGCCGGACCGGCGGTGACCACCAGGACTACCTCGACGCCATCGACAACCTGGTCGCGGCAGTGCGCGGTACGGCGACCCGGGTGCTCGTGGTCGGCGGCGCCGGCAGCTTGGTTGTCAACGGCAACCGAGTCGTCGACGGACCGGAGTTCCCGGCCGAGTACAAGGCGGAGTCGCTGACTGTCTCGCAGGCACTGGAGAACCTCCGGGCCGCTGACGCCGACTGGAGCATGCTGTCCCCGGCGTTCGTCATCGCGCCGGGCGAGCGCACCGGCACCTTCCGCCTCGGCCTCGACGAGCCCGTCGGCGACCACATCTCCGCCGAGGACTTCGCCGTCGCCCTGGTCGACGAGATCGAGCAGCCCGCACACCAGCGCCGCCGCTTCACCCTTGGCTACTGAGCGGCTTGCCGAGATACCCGCGGGCGATCATCGTCACCCATTGGTAGACGGCGTCCTCCGCGGGTGCGAGTGGGCCGGGGCGGAAGTGCGGTGATTCCGCGCCACGCTGGACGGACTCGCACGCGGCCCAGTCCTCCCGATTCGTCACGTCCCAGAAGTCGACGGCGTACGACGGATCCGTTACCTCGGCGGGGAAATACCACGAGCATTCGATGGCGGTCAGCCCCGGCGCGCGTGGCTCCAGGCGATGCGTCATCACGTAGTCCGGGTGCAGCGAGAGCAGCAGGTTAGGGAAGAGTCCGAGGTAGTTCACCCGTCGCGGATCCACGCCTGGCAACGGGACCCCGCGCGACCGCCCGTCGAGCGACATCGTCTCGGCCTCCGGGCGGAGGTCCATCAGTCCACCGACCCACGCGCCGGGGAGATTCCAGTTGTCGCCCGAGTTCGGCGGTGACACCTTGCACAGCTCGGGGTGGATCGACGGGCAGTGGTAGCACTCCTGGTAGTTCTCGACGATCGTCTTCCAGTTCGACGCCACGTCGTACGCGTGCCGCGCCTTCAGGACCAGGGTTTCCGGCGCGTACGGCGCGACCAGGTCGGTGAGCCCACCCACGTGCTCCTCGAACGACGACGCCGTACCGGTCGCGTTCACGAACATCCAGCCGTGCCATACCTCCGAGGGCAACTCGACCAGGTTGTACGGCGAGGGGTCGAAGCTGTCGCCCATCCGGGGTGCTGCCTTCACGGCGCCGTCGAGTTCGTACGACCACCCGTGATACGGACAGACCACGGCCCGCCGATCGCTGGTCTCGTCGCGCTGGAGCAGTTCGTGACCGCGATGCCGGCAGGTGTTGGCGAACGCGCGTGGTCGGTCGCCGAACGTCAGCACCACCGCGATGTCGCCGATGGTCGTCGCGCGATGCGTCGTACCGGCGGCCAACTCGTCGGCCCGGCCGAGGCAGGTCCAGGTTCCGGCGAAGAACTGCCGTCGTTCCCACGCGAGTACGGCGGGATCGGTGTAAGCCTCGCGCGGCAGCATGACCGACTCACCATGCGGCCGCAGTGGGGCCTCGAGAGCGCGAGCATCAACGGGAGCGTTCGCCATCTGCCCACTATCGGCTGTGTACGGCGTGCCCCGCTACTGCAACGAGGAGACGTACTGGCCGAGGACGTAGTCCCAGCCGGTGTCGTAGCCGGCCCGGGCGCGGGCCGCATCCGGTCGGCGCTCCCACCCGGAGTGCACCAATTCGACCTCGGTTCCGGCGTCCGACGGGGTGAAGGAGACCGTCACCTGTCCCGCCTGCTGTGGATCGCTGCCCGGGTGCCAGGTGAAGCTCACCGCCTTCGGCGGATCCCAGTCCGACACCGTCCCCCACGTTGCGATTTCGCCGTCGTCGCCGTACTCGACGATCCGCCCACCCACGGCACCCTCGAGCCGCACCGCGCGGGCTTGGACCTCGCCCACCGAGTGTGAAGGCAGCGGCCACCAGGCTGACATCTCGGCGGTGAACACCTCGAACGCCCGATCCACAGCCACCGGCACGACAATCTTCTTCACCAGCGGCGCAATCCCTTGCTCCACAGTCATCCCCGCTCCTCCTCGGTCCGTTCGATGTGGTCGGCGTACGCCTGCAGTGCGTCACCCCAGAACTTGTCCAGCCAGTCCCGGAGCTCGTCGAGCCCGGCGCGATGAATCCGGTAGATGTTCCGCGTCCCACGTGATTCGTGGCGCACCAGTCCGACCGCCCCCAGTACTTTCAGGTGCTGCGAGATCGCCGGCCGGCTGACGGGCACCTGCTCGGCCAGCACACTGACCGAACAGGGCCCACCCCGCCGCAAAGTCTCCAGAATCACCCGCCGCGTCGGATCGCCCAGCGCATCCAGCACCGGGCCTGCGGTCTCCAGTGATTCGTAAGTCCCCACGAACGGTAAGTTGCCACTAACCAAGGCTGGAGTCAAGC
The DNA here is from genome assembly GCF_040638415.1 of Kribbella sp. NPDC026596. NCBI lineage: Bacteria > Bacillati > Actinomycetota > Actinomycetes > Propionibacteriales > Kribbellaceae > Kribbella > Kribbella sp. NPDC026596. The sequence continues at coordinate 181,787 of NZ_JBEZYF010000006.1, forward strand.
CTCAGTTGAACGGGTCGAGGATCAGGCCGGCCTGCTGCGGATTGCCGTCGTGCACCAGGGCCTCGTGGTTGCCGACGTCGTCGAACGCGAAGCCGTACGCCGTCCCGTCCGCCATCTGCGCGTGGATCGCGCGGGAGTAGTGGTTGGTGACCGCGTCCTGGTAGAAGCCGCTGTCGTTGGGGTCGGGCTGGTTGGTGCTGGTCAGCAGCGTCGAGCGGTTGAAGCCCGCGCACAGCGTGCGGGAGATCGGGCCGCGGACCTGGTCGTTCGGCGCGTCCAGCAGGCCGGCGCAGCCGAAGATGCCGGCCGAGTTCGGCTTCTGGAACGACGTGACGATGGCACCCGAGGTGTTGGTGAAGTTCATCACGTTGCCGGATACGCGACCGAAGTACTTGATGTCCGGCTGGTCACCGAACGGCGTGACAGTGAGCGTCTCGGAGCTGTACTTCGCCCAGACCCGGTTCACGTAGTCGTCCAGCACGTTCGACGGGAGCGCGCCGGTCTCGACGCCGTACAGCGGGGAGAGTGCCCGCAGCACCGAACCGTCGGGTGCTGTCTGGATCAGGTTCGACCACCCGCCGGACTGGCCGCGGATAGCGTCGTACAGGGCGTTGTAGCCGCCGGCCTTCAGGTGGCCCGTGGTCTTGGTGCTGCCGTCGGCCGCCTTCACGGCAACGGCGTACGGCGCGGAGACCATGTCGACCTGGGTGCTGTTGATCCAGATCCCGGAGTCGTTCAGCGTGTACTCCGACCAGTGGAACAGGATGTTCCGGTTCGGATCGCTCGGATTCTGTACGGCGGGCTGCACCAGGCCGCCCGTGGTCAGCTTGAAGACCAGCTTCTGCCCGTACGAGAAGTACACCCGGCCGGAGAACTTCGGCATCTGGATGGTGATCGACTGGCCGTTGGCCGGGCCGGCGATCGAGGCGTCCGGTGCCGGGGTGGGCGGGTTGCCGCCGGCCGGCCAGGCGTGGAAGTTGCCTGCGGCATCTGCCCAGCCCTGCTGGCCAGTGGCCAGGTTCGTACCCAGGTTGTAGATGTAGACCGCGTCGCCGCGGCCGGAGTTGTTGGTGATCTGCAGTGGAATGGTGGCCGGGACCGCTTGGGCGGGCCCTCCGATGGCTGCGGTCAGCACGCCGGCCACGCTCGCCGCGGCCGCGACGAGTGCCGGCACTCGACTTCTGATGCGCACAGTTCCTCCTCTGGTCAGTCCCTAGGAGAAGGCGATGCGCCGGCCGGCCCACCCACAGCACCACCAGGCAGCAGCGGCACCCGAACCGGCGCTCAGGTCGGAACGACGAGGGACGGTGAACCGCCGAACGACCGAGAGAGCGCTCTCATCGTTCCCCAATCCCGCCCCCCACTGTCAACACCCCACCCCTGTCGGGTTTCCGACAGCGGGTCCTCCGGAAACTGTCGGTGGGGTTCGGCACTATCTGTGACATGACGGGTACGACGGTGTTGCTGGTCCTGCTGTTCCTCGCGGTGGGGTTGCTGCTCGGGGCGGTGTTCGGCGTGCTCTGGGTGCGCGGGCGCGACGGTGCTCAGCTCGCGCGAGTGACCGCCGAGCGGGACGCGGCGGAGGATCGCGTCGTCGAGCTCACGCAGGAGCGGACTGCCGTCGGGCAGCAGATGGGCGGTCAGGCTGTCGTGAAGGAGGCGCTGGATCGGCTGCATGCACAGCTGAATCAGCTCGAGCAGGGCCGTGCGGCGTGGCAGAGCCAGCTTCATCAACAGGTCAACGAGGTGCGGATGAGCGGCGAGGCGCTGCGGCGCGAGACCGCGTCGTTGTCGACCGCGCTGCGAAAACCGCAGGTTCGTGGCCGGTGGGGTGAGCTGCACCTGCGCCGTACCGTCGAGCTCGCCGGGATGGTCGCCCATTGCGACTTCACCGAGCAGGCGACGACGTTCGGCGAGGACGGGGTGCTGCGGCCGGACCTGGTCGTGAGGCTTGCCGAGGGCAAGAATCTCGTCGTCGACTCGAAGGTGCCGCTCGCGGCATTCCTGGAGGCGGCCGAGTCGGACGACGCCGGGTTCCGCGAGGAGCGGTTGCTCGCCCACGCGAGACACCTGCGCACGCACGTCGATCAGCTGGCGGCGAAGGCGTACTGGACCCGGCTGTCACCGTCACCGGAGTTCGTCATCCTGTTCGTACCGGGTGAGTCGTTCCTGTCCGCGGCGCTCGACGTCGAGCCGTCCCTGCTCGAGTACGCCGCCGAGCGCCGGGTCATCCTGGCGACGCCGACGACCCTGATCGCGACGCTGCGGGCGGCGGCGTACGCGTGGAACCAGTCGGCGCTGACCGAGTCCGCGCAACAGGTGTTCGAGCTCGGCCGCGAGCTGTACGACCGCCTGAGCGTCATGGGCGAGCACCTCGGGCGGGTCGGTCGCTCGCTGACCACCGCGGTCGAGGCCTACAACGGCACCGTCGGCTCCTTCGAGCGCCGGGTCTTCATCACCGCTCGCAAGCTCCGCGACCTTCACGTCACCGAGGCCGAGCTCACCGCGATGGAGTCGATCGAAGCCTCGGTCCGCCCACTTACCGCTCCGGAGTTCCTGGCCGTCGAGGACACTCAGGACACCAGACGATGGCCGCCCTCCCAGACCGGCTAGCAGTCCATGGCGGGGAAGGAGTAGCCCTGGGTCTTGAGGATCGGCAGGACCTGGTCGAGGGCCGCGACCGTCTGGGCGCGGTTCCCGCCGCCGTCGTGCATCAGGATGATGTTGTGGTTGTGCGCGTGGGTGAGGATGTTGTGCACGATCGCCGGGGTGCCGGGGCGGGCCCAGTCGCGGGGGTCGACGTCCCACAGGACCTGGACCATGCCGGCGGCCCTGATCTCGGCGCGGACCTTCGGGTTCGAGGCGCCGTACGGCGGCCGGAAGCAGGTCGACCTCGGACCGTCGAAGATCTCGTGGTGCCGCCTGGCGGGCGAGATCGCGGTCAGTTGCGGGTGCGTGATCGAGTGGCTGCCGATGGTGTTGCCGGCGGCAAGTACCTGCTCGCGCAGACCGGGGTGGGCCATCTGCATGGAGCCGAGCTCGAAGAACGTCGCGTGCGCGCCATGCTTCGCCAGTACCTGCAGGACCTTCGGCGTCCAGTACGGGTCCGGGCCGTCGTCGAAGCTCAGGAACAGCACCTTTTTGTTGCCTGCTGCAAGTGCTGCGGTCGGGTTCGGCGCCGGGCGGTGCGGCGTCGACGGCGGGGCGTTGACGATGGGCGTCTGTGTCGGTGACGGCGTTGTGGGCGGGGTGGTCGACGAGGTCTGCGTGGTCGCGGCGGCCGGTTTCGGTGGCCGCGAATGCCCGAGCGCCAAGACGAGCAACGATCCGACGACGACGGCCAAAGCCACCCCGGTCGCGACGAAAGCTGCGAACTTTCGGGACATGACGCTCCCTTGCAGATCAGGCGGATGTTCCCCAGTCGCTCCCGCTCAGGAGCCTCACATGGAGAAAGACGCCCTACCTCCTGCTCTGGTTGGCGTCCCCGTGTTGCGGTGAGATCTCGACTGTCGCGGGCGCGCCACGGTGGTACAGCCGGCCCTCCAGCGACTTGACGCTGGCGACGAGGACGAAGCTCATGCTGACCAGCAACGACCATGCGCCGAACTTCTGCGGGTGGACCAGGTGCCACACGTCGACCTGGTCGGGGTAGTTCCACGCGTCCAGGAAGGTGCCGAAGTTCTCCGCGATCCACAGGAAGAAGCCGATCAGCGCGAACGACACCGCGAGCGGCATCCGATAGCGCCGTACTCCGACGGTGTAGAAGACCCAGGTACGGCGGAGCACGACGAGCAGCCCGAGGGCGATCGGGATGCGCAGGTCGGGAATCCAGTGGTGGGTGAAGAAGTTCGCGTAGATCAGCGCCGCGAGGATCGTGGTCTGGATCGGCCGGTAGCCGCTCACCCGCAGGTCGAACCGCCGCCATGCCTGACAGAGGTAGCTGCCGACCGCGGCGTACATGAACCCCGCGAACAGCGGCACCCCGGCAATCTTGGTGACCGCGTCGCCCGGGTACTGCCAGGACCCGATCTGCACCTTGAACAGCTCGAGCCCGAGCCCGATCAGGTGGAACCCGAAGATCACCGCGACCTCGCGCCACGTCTCCAGCCGGACCACCCAGAACAGCAGCGTCAGGCCGAGGCAGTAGATCAGCAGAGCGTCGTACCGGGCGATCGGGAGGTCGACGTACTTCGAGATCGCCAGGCCCGCGAACAGGAAGGCCGGGAAGAGGCACGAGACCACCTCGAGCCATCCGAACCGCAGGAATTGCAGGCAACTGAACACGAAGCGTGAGGCGGATCTGGTGCGCAGCGTCCAAGTGGTCACAGACTGGAGACGTTGCTTGCTCCGAGCTGGTTGGGACGGATAGATGAATCGGCAAGCGATGGGGAGGTGCCGATGGATCCGAAGGTGGTCTACGAGACGGACCGGCTTGTCGTGCGTGACTGGGTGGACACGGACGAGGACCGGGTGTTCGACATCTACCGGCGCTGGGAGGTGTCCCGCTGGCTCGGTGCCGAGCCGCGGGTGATGACGGATCGCGGCGCGGCCGGCAAGGTGATCGAACGCTGGAACGAGCGCAACCAGGACCCGACGTACGGCGTCTGGGCCGTGGCGGAGCGGACTACGGGGATCGTGGCGGGGACGGTGTTGCTCGTCCCGCTGCCCGAGCCGTCCGATGGGACCGCGAGCAAGGGCGAGATCGAGGTCGGGTGGCACCTCCATCCGGACGCGTGGGGTCGCGGGCTGGCGACCGAGGCGGCGCGGGGTGCGATCGGGCACGGGTTCAAGGCCGGGCTGAGCGCGATCTACGCCGTGGTCCGTCCCGACAACGCCGCATCACTCGCGGTCTGCCACCGCCTCGGCATGCGGTCCATCGGCCGCGTGAGTCGCTGGTACGGCGCCGAACTGGAAGCCTTCCTGATCTGAATTGGGGTGCGACGGGGTTCCCCGCGTACTCTTGACGCCCGTGGCACTCACCATCGGAATCGTCGGGCTCCCCAACGCGGGCAAGTCCACCCTGTTCAACGCACTCACCAAGAACGACGTGCTCGCCGCGAACTACCCGTTCGCGACCATCGAGCCGAACGTCGGGGTGGTCGGCGTACCGGACGCGCGGCTGGGCAAGCTGGCCGCGCTGTACGACTCCGCGAAGGTGATCCCGGCCACCGTGCAGTTCGTCGACATCGCCGGCATCGTCCGCGGCGCCTCGGAGGGTGAGGGGCTCGGCAACAAGTTCCTCAGCCACATCCGCGAGTCGGACGCGATCTGCCAGGTCACCCGGGTGTTCCGCGACGACGACGTCACCCACGTCGACGGCAAGGTCTCGCCGGCCGACGACATCTCCACCATCCAGACCGAGCTGATCCTGGCCGACCTGCAGACCGTCGAGAAGGCGATCCCGCGGCTGGAGAAGGAAGCGCGGCTGAAGAAGGAGAGCGCGGTCGTGCTCGAGGCGGTCCGGGCCGCGCAGAAGCACCTCGAGGCGGGTACGCCGATCATCGCGACCGACGTGGACCGGGACGCGATCCGCGAGCTCATGCTGATGACGGCCAAGCCGTACCTGTTCGTCTTCAACTGCGACGCCGACGAACTGTCCGACGAGCCGCTGAAGCAGCAGATGCGTGACCTGGTCGCGCCGGCCGAGGCGATCTTCCTGGACGCGAAGTTCGAGGCCGAGCTGGTCGAGCTCGGCGACGAGGACGAGGCGCGCGAGATGCTCACCGAGATGGGTATCGACGAGCCCGGCCTGGACGTACTGGCCCGGGTCGGCTTCGACACCCTCGGCCTGCAGACGTACCTCACCGCCGGCCCGAAGGAATCCCGCGCCTGGACCATCAAGCGCGGCGCCACCGCCCCCGAGGCCGCCGGCGTCATCCACACCGACTTCCAGCGCGGCTTCATCAAGGCCGAAATCGTCTCCTACACCGACTTGATGGAAGCCGGCACCATGACCGCCGCCCGCTCGGCAGGCAAAGTCCGCATGGAAGGCAAGGACTACGTGATGCAGGACGGCGACGTAGTCGAATTCCGCTTCAACGTCTAGAAGCCCTTGCAGGGGACTGCGACGTAGTGGAGTTCCGGTTCAGCGTGTAGTTGCTTCGAAGATGGTCCAGGCGGCGTCTCGGACCAGGTCTGTTAGTTCGGGTGGGGCGATGACTTCTGCGTTGCCTGCCTGGGCGAGTACGGCGGCGCAGGCTTCGTGGATGTTCTCCAGGTCGGTGTGGATGATCCACCAGCCTTCTTCTCCGGTGGGGAGCATGGGGGCGGTGGGGCGGAAGCGGCGGATGGCGTGGTCGCGGACTCGGAGGACGATGGGGTACGACGGGCGGCTGGCGCGGAACTCGCGTTGGGAGGCGGCCCAGTAGGTGGCGAGGTCGAAGGCGGGCGGTCTGGTGAAGGGCTCGTTGGTGAGAGTTGCTGAGGTCAGGCGGCCCAGGCGGTAGGTGCGGAGCTGGTTGTCGGGGCGGGCGGCGACCAGGTACCAGGTGCGGGCTTTGGCTACCAGGCCGAGGGGCGCGACCGTGAAGGCGTCGGTCCGGTCGGCGTAGGTGATGGAGATTCGGCGTTCCTCCCAGACTGCTTGCCGGCACAGGTCGAGCCAGCGGGGTGCCTCGCGGCGGTCGTCCCAGCCGGCGTGGTCGATCAGGAGTCGTTGGCGTGCGTACTCGGCCTCTCGTCGGGTGCCCTCGGGAAGCGAGGCGATCAGCTTCGCCACGGCCTGATCGCTCGACGCATCGAGCCCTAGATCGGCCAGCACGTGGGCGGTCGCGCCGACGAAGACCGACATCACCTCGGACGGCGTCAGCCCGGTGAGGCGGCTGCGGTAATCGGGGAGGAGAGCCCAGCCGCCGCCGCGCCCGCGGATCGAGTAGACCGGGACGCCGGCCAGGCTGAGTGCGTCGAGGTCGCGCTGGACGGTTCGCGGCGAAACCTCCAGGGCGTGCGCGAGCTGGTCCACCGTCGACTGACCGCGAGTCTGCAGGTGCAGCAGCAGTCGGAGGAGCCGTTCGGCGCGCATGGATCGACTATGGCAGGAAAACAAGCCATCAGCTGGCGTGTTTTCTTCCTACGGTCGGCGCATGACTGTTGTCGAGGTCGACGAATTGACCATGTCCTATCGCGCCCCGGTCCGCCAAGGCGGTCTGCGGGCGGCGCTCGGTTCCCTCGTCCGGCGTGAGTACCGCGAGGTGCAGGCACTCGATCAGGTGACGTTCGCGATCGAGCCAGGTGAGGTCGTCGGCTTCATCGGCCCGAACGGTGCCGGCAAGACGACCACGATGAAGATCCTGTCCGGGATCCTGCACCCGACCGGCGGCCGGGTTCGCGTCCTGGAGTCCGTTCCGTGGCAGCGTCGGGCCGGCTTCCTCAAACGGATCGCGTTCGTCCGGGGCAGTCAGCCGGTCGGCGGTTCGCAGGAACTGACGGTGATGGACTCACTCGAGTACCAGCGCTTGTTGTACGACGTACCGCGCCCGGACTTCCGCCGTACGCTCGCCGAACTGGAAGCGCTCCTGAAGTTGGGTCCGCTGCTCGAGCGGCAACTGCGGGCGCTGAGCCTCGGCGAGCGGATGCGCATCGGGTTGGCGATGGCGCTGATCTATCGCCCGGAGGTGCTGTTCCTCGACGAACCGACCATCGGGCTCGATGTCACCGCGGGCAGTCAGATCCGCGAGTTCGTCGCCGACTACGTGCGGCAGACCGGCGCGACGGTGTTGCTGACGAGCCACTACATGGCCGATGTCGCGTCGTTGTGCCCGCGGCTGATCCTGATCGACAAAGGTTGCGTCGAGTACGACGGACCGCTCGCGGAACTGTCTGCACGACTGTCGCCGTACAAGCTGATCCGGATCGCGGCGCGTGGTGACAGCGGCTCCCTCGAGGAGTACGGCGAAGTGGTCGAGTCCGCCGAGGGACAGTGGGTGCTCCGGGTCCGGCGCGACGAGGTCGCGCAGACGACCGGGCGACTGCTGCAGGCACTCGAGGTCGTCGATCTGTCGGTGGAGGAACCGCCGCTGGAGAAGGTCATCGACCGGGCGTACCGGGAGGGCCTGCGATGAGGACCGCACAGTTGCTCGGGTTTCGTATCCGACAACAGGTGCTGGAGTGGTCGGGCGCCTGGTGGTTCCTGCTGACGCTCGTCGTCCAGGCGGTCGTCGCGCCGTTGATCGGGTTGTTCATCTGGTCGGCGGTCTACCCGGACGATCCGGCGATCGCGCGCTACTACGTGGCCGTCATGCTCGTGACGTTGATGACCGAGTCGTTCGAGCAGCACACGTTCTCCGGAAAGATCTACGACGGCACGCTCAGCCACGAACTCCTGCGACCGCAGCCGGTGGTGATCGGCGTACTCGGCGAGAATCTCGCCGTCCGCGGCTGGCTGACCCTCCTCGGCGCACCCATCGTTTTGTTGACCGGCATCTCGCTCCGAGTCGGCTTCGACTGGCGATCGGTGGCGCTGAGCCTCCCGTGCGTCGCGCTCGCCGCGGTGCTCGTCTTCTTGTGGACATTCCTTCTGTCCATGGCCGCGTTCTGGACCGATCGCGTACATGCGGTGGTCGGCTTCGGCAGTCAGTTGATCTTCCTGTTCGGTGGTACGGCGGCGCCGATCACCGTGCTGCCGGACCTCTGGCGCCGGATCGCGGAACTGTCCCCGTTCTACGGCATGAACGGACTGCCGGCCGAGATCGCGTCCAGTACGCCGTACGCCGGATCGCTGGCCTCGGCACTCGGATATCAGCTCGTCTGGGTGGTGGTGTTCGTGGTCATCGTCGGTGCTGTCTGGCGAGCCGGCGTACGGCGCTATACGGCGGTGGGATCGTGAAGCTGCTTCGCCTGCTGGGTGCGGGCTTCTCGATGTCACTGCGGCGGAGTGTCGCCTTTCGGATCAATCTGGTCTTCGATGTGTTGCTCGCGTTCACCGGTCTCGGTACGGCGGTGGCCGCCGTACTGATCGTGTTCACCCGGGCCGACACGTTGGCGGGGTGGTCGAAAGGCGAGTTCCTGGTGCTGATCGGTACGTATCAGCTGATCACGGGGCTGCGCGGGACCTTCATCGATCCGAATCTCTCCTGGTTCCCGGAGAACGGGATCCGCAACGGCAAGCTCGACGGGTATTTGTTGCAGCCGGCATCGAGTCTGTTCCTGGCGAGTCTGTCGCTGTCGTCGCCGTTGGCGCTGATCGAGTGCGCGCTGGGGCTCGGGGTACTCGGATGGGGGATCGGAGCGGTCGATGACTTGCCCGGGCCGGGTGGGGTGGTGAGTTGGGTGGTGCTGGTCGTGGCTGCGCTGGTGGTGACGTGGGTGCTGAGCGTGTTGCTGGCTTGCCTGGCGTTCTGGGCGCCGAAGTTGCAGCTCGATGTGTTCTATCACTCGGCGTGGCAGCTCGGGCGGTATCCGACGGATGTCTTCGCGCGGCCGATTCGGGTGGTGCTGACGTATGTGTTCCCGATGGCGCTGATCGCGTCGGTCCCGACAGTCGCTTTGCTGCGCGGTCCACAGGTTGGCGTGCTGGCGGGCGGGGTGGCGGCCGCGTTGGGTGCTGCCGCCCTGGCAACCCTCGCATGGCGAGCCGGCCTCCGCCGCTACACCGGCGCCACGTCCTGACGGGCTCGCGTGCAGCCCGACCACGAAATGCGGTCGCCGTTGAGCGGGTGGACGGGCTAGCGTCGCGGGATGGTTGATGCTTTGTTCGGGGTACGTCGGTTGGCGGCGGTCTATGACGTGCTGGAGGCGGGTCGGGGGGATCTGGAGCATTACGCCGCGATGGTGGCGGAGTTCGGTGCGCGGCAGGTCTTGGATGTGGGCTGCGGGACCGGTGAGCTTGCCTGCCTGCTGGCGCGGCAGGACGTCGAGGTCGTCGGGGTCGATCCCGCCGAGGCGTCGCTGGAGGTTGCTCGAGGCAAGGAATTCGCGGACCGGGTGCGGTGGATCCACGGTGACGCGACGACCTTGCCGCCGCTGCAGGTCGATCTCGCGGTGATGACGGGGAACGTGGCGCAGGTGTTCCTGACCGATGAGGAGTGGTCGGCGACGGTGGCCGGCGTACACAAAGCTCTGAAGCCCGGCGGGCGGTTCGTGTTCGAGACGCGGGATCCGGCGCAGCGGGCGTGGGAGGAGTGGCAGGAGTGGACTCGCGAAAACACGCATCAGGTGATGCCGCTCGAGGGCGGCGACACGGTGGAGAACTGGGGCGAGGTGACCAGTGTGGAGTTGCCGTTCGTGTCCTTCCGCGGCACCTACGTCTTCGCGTCCGATGGCGCCGTACTCACCTCTGACTCGACGCTGCGCTTCCGGGAACGGGATGAGGTGGAGCAGTCGCTGGTCGGGTTCGTGGTCGATGAGGTGCGGGACGCGCCGGATCGGCCGGGGAAGGAGTTCGTGTTCGTGGCTACGCGGCAGTGAGCAGCGCCGTCAGCGTGTGGTGGGCGGTGCGGGACATGACCGGGTTGGTCTCGACGTAGTACCAGAGGCAGCCGATGGCCTGAGCGAACGACCAGCCCATGCCGCGGCGCCACTCGTCGTCGTCGCTGCCGAGCGCGGCGCGGAACGCCGAGCGGGCGCGCGCGTCCAGAAGGTTCCAGGCCGGCTGGAGATCCATGGCGGGGTCGGAGACGGTGAACGTGCCCACATCGATGACCCCGGCCAGGCGACCGTCGGCGACGAGCAGGTTGCCCGGCATCAGGTCGCGATGTGTCCAGACGTCCGGCTCGGTGCGTGCGGTGTTGCGCAGGTCGGCCCAGAGCCGGGCGAGCGCGTCCACGTCGATCATGCCGCGACTGCGCTCCAGCCCATCGGCGACGTACTCGTCCTGGGACGTCAGTACGCCGCCCCGCCAGGTGCCGGTGAATACCCGGCCCTCGGTCGGCGCCGCCCGCAATGCGAGTACGAAACGCGCGAGGTCCTCGGCGAACGCGGTCGATCCGGCGACATCCGCGTCGTACGCGATCCTGCCGTCGAGCCAGCTGTAGACGGCCCAGGGCAGCGGGTAGCTCTCGCCGGGTTCGCCGATCGCGATCGGTTCCGGCGTCGGGTACGGCGAGATCGCGCGCAGCCGGCGCGCGGCGTCAGCCTCGTCCTCGAGCTCCTTGCGGATGACGACCGGGTCGGCGGGCAGGATCGGGAACCGCCCGACCAGGTGATCGCCGATCCGGAACAGCGCATTGACCGTCCCGTGTGACGGCACCGCGCGGATCGCCGACGTACTCCACTCCGGGAACTGCCGCCGAAGTAGCCCTTCTACCAGGTCGGTCGTCACATCCAGCTGTCCAGCATGCATCGCCACGCCCAGCAGTATCCAGGCGCGCCCCAGCCCGCCGCACACGATTTAGCCCGGCACTGCAAGGCTCAGTGGGTGGCCAAGGGGCGGGCTCGGTCGGTGGCGAGGCGGATGGCGAAGACGGCCAGGGCGGTGCCGGTGAGGTAGCGGTGGATGCGCATCCAGGTCGGACGGCGAGCGAGGAAGACAGCGATCGACCCGGCGGTGATGACGAAGACCGCATTCATCGCGACGCCGACCGCGAGCTGGATCAGGCCGAGGATCAGGCTCTGCGCGCCGACGTGACCGCGGCCCGGGTCGAGGAACTGCGGCAGCAGTGAGATGTAGAGGATCGCGATCTTCGGGTTCAGCAAGCAGGTGAGCAGGCCCATGCCGAACAGCTTCCGCGGGCGGTCGGGCTCGAGCTCCTGTGTTGCGAAGACCGAGCTCCCGCCGGGGCGCAGCGCGTTCCAGGCGAGCCAGAGCAGGTAGGCGGCACCGGCGAGCTTCAGCGTCAGGTAGATCTCCGGGACCAGCGCGAACAGCGTGGCCAGGCCGACGCTCGCCGCGAGCAGGTACACGAGAAAGCCGATCCCCACGCCGGCCAGCGAGATCAGCCCGGCCCGGCGGCCCTGCGCGATGGACCGCGACACCAGGTAGATCATGTTCGGTCCCGGCACGATCACCAGGCCCAGCTCGACCAGCGCGATCCCGAGCATCGCCTCACCACTGACCAGCATCCCCAGTCCCCTTTCCTCGTCCAAGAACCTACAGGCGTCAGACCTTGGCCGCCGGGGTTATCCCCAGGATGAGATACGTTGCGGGGTGAGGTGACGGTATTCCGGTCGCGGTCTGTCCGGACCCTCGGTTAGCGTGGGGTCCGTACGCCTGACGGTTTGTGAAGGAGACGGTATGAGCGACAAGTCCAGCGAGCCGGCGGACGATCTGCAGAAGAAGTTCCGTGAAGCGCTCGAGAAGAAGAACGCCCATCACAGCGCGCACCCGGGGTCCGGGACGCGCCGCGAGGGTGTCGGCGAGGCGCACAACGACAAGCAGAAGCGCCAGTTCCGGCGCAAGTCCGGCAGCTGAAGTCAGCCACCACTGTCCATCCATCCGCCAAGGGTCGTGTCTGGTGGTCCCGACACGACCCAGCCCCGGGTTACCGCCCGGGGCTCGACCTTTTGTACGCCGGGGGAGGCGCTCAGCCCCGGTCGGCTGACAGGGCGGTGAGCAGGTTGGCCAGCCGGCCCAGCTCCGGCTCCCAGCCGAGACCGTGGTTGGCGGCGTCCTCGGCGGTCGCGAAGCCGGTGTGGGTGAGGAGCATGCGGGTGCCGTCCGCGACCTCGGACAGCTCGACCTCGACCCGGGTCGGCTCGTCCTCGGTGCCGTCCCACTTCCAGCTGAACGCCAGCCGGCGCGGCCGCTCGGCCTCGAGATAGGTCCCCCGAACCACGTGCGGTCCCATCTCGACGACGTAGTCACCGCCGACCCGGACATCGGCGCTGACCTTCAGCTCCCAGGCCGGGTTCGGGCAATACCACCGGGTGAGCAGCTCGGCCCGGGTCCAGGCGTCGTACACCTGTCCGATGGTTGCCGGCAGCACCCGTTCGATGCGTACCTCAGTGTCCATGCCCGTCCCCTCGCAAGAGTTCTTCCAACCGGTCCACGGTGCTGTTCCAGTACGACGTGAGGTCGCCGAGCCACTGCTCGACCTCGGAGAACGCCTCCGGCCGGATCGTGCACACCACGGTCCGGCCGACCTTCCGCCGCGTCACCAGCCCGGCGTCGACCAGCACGCCGACGTGTTTGGTCATCGCCGGCAGGGTGATCCGGTGCGGCTCGGCGAGCTCGCCCATGGTCGCGGCGCCCCGGCTCAGCCGGCTCACGATGGCCAGCCGAGTCGGGTCCGCGAGCGCCCCGAAGGTCGTCGTCAGCACACGCAATACTTCACCAATTGGTTAAGTCTCTTGTCAAGGGCGGACTTCGAACACCAGGTTGAACGGTGTCTGGGCGACCGTGCGGAAGCGGCTGAAGCCCGCCGCCGTGGTGACGTCCCGGATCCGGGCCGGGCCGGCTTGGGTGCCCAGTGCCAGGCCGACCGGTTGTGAGAGCGAGGACGGCGTACACAGCAGGGTGGAGAAGCCGTAGTACGCGCGGCCGACCGGATTGAGGTTGTCCTCGACACGATCGCCGGCCATCGGCTCGACCAGCATCCAGGTGCCGTCCGGCGCCAGCGACTCCCGTACGTGCCGGGCCGCGCCGACCGGGTCACCCATGTCGTGCAGCGCGTCGAATGTCGTCACCAGGTCGTAGCCGGAGCCACTGAAGCCCGTGGATGGTGCGACCTCGAAGCTCACCCGCTCGCCCAGGCCCACCTCAGCCGCCCGCAGCCGGGCGGTCTCGATGGACTCCTGGTGGTAGTCGGAGCCGATGAACGTCGACCGCGGGAACGCCTCGGCCATCAGGATCGTGGACGCGCCGTGCCCACAGCCGATGTCGGCCACCGTGGCGCCGCGCTCCAGTTTCGCCACCACACCGTCGAGTGCGGGCAGCCAACTGGTCAGCAGATTCGCGTTGTACGACGGCCGGAAGAACCGCTCGCAGCCGACATGGACGTCGGAGGTGTGTTCGTGCCATCCGGTCCCGGCGCCGCTGCGGGCCGCGTCGATCGTCTGCGTGGTGTGCTGCACCGTTCCCAGGGCGATCTGGAAGAAGCCCGGCAGGTACGCCGGACTGGTCGGGTCGGTCAGCGCCACGGTCTGCTCGGGTGGCAGCGTAAAGCGGCCGGAGTCCGGGTCGTACTCGACGAAGCCGCCCGCAGCTTGGGCATTGAGCCACTCCCGGGTGTAGTGCTCGCTGGTGCTGGTCGTTTCGGCCAGTTCACCCGGTGTGAGCGGGCCGAGGTCGGCGAGAGCCTGGTAGTAGCCGAGTCGGTCGCCCATCACGACCAAGGCGGCGTTCAGAGTCGCCCCCACCTCGTCCACGGCCCTGTAGACCAGGCCCATCAGCTTGTCGGCGTCGATTGCAACAGTCATTTGCTTACTCCCCCTTAGGTTGTACGCCGAACCTAGGTAGGGCTGCTCGTCCGTCGCATCAGGTGGGGCACCTGGTGCACACTGCGAGACATGCTCATCGGGCGGGAGGCCGAGTGCCGGATGATCGAGCAGTTGGTCGCGGGGGCGCGGGTCGGTGCCGCCGGCGTACTGCTCGTCACCGGCGAAGCCGGCATCGGTAAGACCGCACTCCTCGACCAGGCCGCCGCTCTGGCCGGCGGACTCCGGGTCCTGCGAGCGCGTGGTACCGAAGCCGAGCAAGAGCTCCCCTTCGGCGCCCTGCTCCAACTGCTGCGTCCCGCACTCGACAGCCTCGACCGCATCCCTGGACCGCAACAGGCAGCACTAGCCTCCGCACTGGCACTCGGACCGGCCACCCCGGCGGATCGCTTCGCCGTCGGTGCGGCCACCCTCAGCCTGATCTGCCGCTATGCCGAAGAGGCGCCCCTCGCAATCGTCGTCGACGACGCGCATCTGCTCGATCGTCCGTCCGCAGAAGCCCTGTTGTTCGCGGCTCGGCGCCTGGTAGCGGATCCGATCGTGTTGCTCATCGCCGCACGGGCTAACGAGCCGCATCCGTTGGCCGATGCGGATCTTCCGACGCTCCAGCTCTCCGGACTGCCGCTGGACGCCGCGCGCCAGATCGTTCGGCACCTCCCGGGTGAGCTGGTCGAACGACTGCACCACACGTTCGCGGGCAATCCGCTGGCCTTGCTGGAGCTCGCCGACGATCCGGACGAGCTCCACCGCATGCCACCCGACGTTCCGCTCCCTGTCCCCGCACTGCTCGCGGAAGCCTTTACCGCAAGGGCAAACCGGCTCAGCCCGGATGCGCGGACCGCGCTGCTCGTGGCCGCGATCGACGACTGCGAACTCAGGGCGGTGTCCAGGGCGTGCGAGGTGCTCGACGTACAGGTCGCAGCGCTCGAGGAAGCCGAGGCGGTCGGACTGGTGGCCATCCGTGAGGGTGAGGTGCAGTTCCGGCATCCACTGGTCCGTTCGGCGATCTATGCGAGTGCCGGGCCGGCTGAACGTCGTACTGTGCACCGGGCTGTGGCTCAGATCACGCCGGACGAGGACAGACGCGCATGGCACCTGTCCGAGGCGGTGCTGGGTCCGGACGACGACGTTGCCGCCGGACTGGTTGTCGCCGCGGAGCGTGCGGCCGATCGTGGCGCGCACGCCGTCGCAGCAACTGCGTACGAGCGCGCCGCTCGCCTCAGCGAAGGACTGCTGGACCGCGCGCTGAGACTGGTCGCGGCCGGCGAGGCGGCCTGGTCTGCCGGACTCGCGGACCGGGCCGACGTTCTGCTCGACGATGCGTTGTCGCTGGACCCGCCGCTCTCGGTCCGGATCGGTGCGGAAGAACTCCGCGCTGACATCGAGGTCAAGTGCGGATCACCGGCCCGGGCCCGCGACATCCTGCTGGCGGCCGCCGCGGAATGTGCGGACCCGGACGTGGCCACCGTGCTGCTCGCCGACGCGGTCGGGGCCTGCTTCCGGCTATGCGACACCGCTGCGGCTCTAGAGGTGGCTCACACCATCGATCGACTGCAGCCCGCTGTCGAACGGCAAGGTCCGCGCATCATCGGCATGCTGGCCAGCGGCGTCGCCAAGGTCCTGGGCGGACAACGCGGTACGGACCAGATCCGTACGGCGGTCGCACTGGCGCCGTCGGACGAGCTGGACCGGAACCGCCGCCGACAGGTGTGGATGGTGATCGCCGCCTTGTTCCTGCGGGAGAACGGCGCTGGTCGGGCGCTGCTGCAGCACGCCATGCTGGAGCGACGGGAGGAGGTCGCGCTCGGCACTCTGCCTGGGCTGCTGTTCCTCCTGGCCCGCGACGATGCCACGACCGACCGCTGGGCCGACGCGGCGACGTCGTACGACGAAGGGATCCGGCTGTCCCGGGAGACCGGTCAGACGACCGAACTGGTGATGAATCTGGCCGGACAGGCGTGGCTGTCCGCACACCAGGGACGCGCGGACTGTCAGACCCTCGCCGCCGAGGCACTGCGGATCTGCACCGAGCGACAGATTCACCTGGGGACAGTCTGGTCGCTGTTCGCGCTGGGAGACCTGGAGTTGGGTCGTGGCGATCCAGCGCTAGCGCTACCGCACTATGAGCGGCTGGCCGAGGTACTGGCCACCAACGGGCTCAAGGACGCGGACCTGTCGCCAGCACCGGAGTTGGTCGAGGTGTACCTGCGGCTGGGCCGGTCCGACGAGGCGGAGCAGGTGGCCCGGGAGCACGCCGTACTCGCGGAGGCGAAGGGGCAACCATGGTCACTCGCGCGGGCCGCGAGGGCCCGTGGCTTGGTCGGGGAGAGCGAGGCGGAGTTCGAGAGCGCACTGGGTTGGCACGCGGAGACTCTCGACGTGTTCGAGCTGGCCCGGACGCGATTGGCGTACGGAGCCTGGCTGCGCCGCGTGCGGCGGCGTGTGGACGCGCGTACGCAGCTTCGGCAGGCGGTCGAGGCCTTTGACGCGTTGGGCGCGGCCGGCTGGGCGGATCAGGCCGCAGCGGAGCTGAAGGCGACAGGCGAGACCGCACGGCGCAGGGTACCGAGCACTGTGGACGAGCTGACCCCGCAGGAGCGGCAGATCGCGGTGCTGCTCGCCGACGGACAGAGCATCCGGGAGGCTGCGGCCAGGCTGTTCCTCAGCCCGAAGACCGTCGAGTACCACCTCCGCAAGGTCTACGCGAAGCTCGGCATCCACTCGCGGTCTGAACTGGCCACGCACCTAGGCTGGCGAACATGAGGCAGCCGTTCACCGAAACCAGTGGGATCGCCCGGCATTGGGGCTTCGAGGACCTCGCGGCCAACGGGCCGGTGCAGTACCTGACACTGTTCACCGGCGTCCCGGTCTGGCTCGTCACCGGGTACGCCGAGACCCGCGAGCTGCTCGCCCACCCGGATGTGGTCCGGTCGCCGATGGACGGGCCGCATCGCGACACGGTCGAGGACCAGCTGATCAACCGCACCGAGCGGCACATGCTCGGCGCCAACCCGCCCGACCACACCCGCCTGCGCAAGCTGGTCACGGCCGCCTTCACCCGCCGCCGGATCGAGGCGCTGGAGCCGCGGATCCGCGAGATCGCCGCCGGCCTGCTGGATGAGATGGCCGCCGGGGGAGATCGTGCCGACCTGGTGAACGCCTACGCCTACCCGCTTCCGATCACTGTGATCTGTGAGCTGATCGGGATCCCGCCGGTCCGCCGCGAGGACTTCCGCCGGTGGTCGTCGGTGTTCGTGAACGCGACCATGCACACCGCCGAGGAGTACGTCGAGGCGACCACGCTGATGCTCGGCTTCGTGCACGACCTGATCGAGGAGAAGCGCACCGCGCCGGCCGACGACCTGCTGTCCGGCCTGATCGCGGCGCGTGACGGCGGCGACCGTCTCAGCGAGGACGAGCTCACCTCGATGATCTTCCTGCTGCTGGCCGCCGGTCACGAGACTACGGTCAGCCTGATCGCCAACGGCGTACACGCGCTGTTGCGGCACCCCGACCAGCTCGCGCTGCTGAAGGCCGAGCCGAGCCGGCTCCCGGCCGCCGTCGAGGAGTTGCTGCGGTACGACGGCCCGCTCCAAGCCGCGATCCCCTACATCGCCCAGGCGCCGATCGAGATCGCCGGCGAACGGATCGGGGCCGGCGAGGTGATCGTGTTCGCGCTGCTGCCGGCCAACCGGGACCCGCGCCGGACCGATCGGCCGAACGAGTTGGACATCACCCGGACAGAGAACGCGCACCTCGCCTTCGGGCACGGGATCCACCACTGCCTCGGCGCTCCGCTGGCCCGGCTCGAAGGCCGGATCGCGCTCGGCATGCTGTTCGAGCGCTTCCCCGGCCTCCGGCTGGCCGAGCCGGACCGGGACCCGGATCGGACGCCGGGTCTACTGATGAACGCCATCCGCGAACTGCCCGTACTGCTCTGACCACACCCTGCGGTCCACCCTGAACATCCGATGAACCACGGCTGAATCACAACGGTGGGATTGCGGCGGTTTTGGCAAGAGATGGCATCCTTCTTCGGGTGACGGAGTTGATGGAGGTCTCGCGACACCTGCTGGGCATAGCTATGGCCTCGCACTGGCTGCTGCTCATCCTGTTCGCGGCCGCCGCTGTCGACGCCGTTTTCCCGGTGATCCCGAGCGAGGGCATGGTCGTGACCGCGGGGATGGCCGCTGCCGCCGGACACCAGAACCTGCTGCTGGTGATCGTGGTCGCGATGCTCGGCTCCGTCATCGGCGAGTCCGTGTGCTACTTCATGGGCCGCGGTTCCGGCCCGGCACTGCACCGCTGGATGAAGCGGCAGGAGCGCCGGCAAGCGATGTACGACAAGGTGTCCGCCGCGTTGCACTCCCGCGGCGGGCTGATCCTGATGACGGTCCGCTACATCCCCGGTGCCCGGATGGTCGCGACGCTGACCGCGGGCGCGACCCGGTACTCGTTCAAGAAGTTCATCGTCTTCACCTTCGCGGGCGTGACCGTCGCCTACACGTACGTCGCGCTGCTCGGTTACGTCGGCGGTGATGCGTTCGCGCACGACTCGCTGAAGGCGCTCGCGTTCAGCCTGAGCCTGGCGGCGGTGATCGGCCTGGTGGTCGAGACGTCCCGCCGGATCGCCGTGAAGCGCCGGGCTGCCAAGATCACAGCCGCGTAACGATCCACCCCCGGGTTTCCGCCCGGCTGCGTGTCCCGAACCACCCTGAGCAGGCCCTCATGCGTCAGTAGGGACGTGGTGAGGCCTGGGGTGAACCTCGTGGGCGTCGCGCTCGTGGTGGCGGCGCTGCTCGCCGGGTGCGCCGACGTACCCCTCGAAGGAGCTCCCAGCCCGAGCACCAAGCCGACCAAATCCGCGTCACACCGCCCCACCCGGAGCCCAACTCCAAAACCAACTCCCACTCCCACGGCGAAGCTTCTCGTCGCGGCTCCGGTGACCCGTGCGTTCCCGGGTCGGTTGCCGAGTGGCAAGCCACCGCTGTTCGTCGTCGTCTCGTTCGACGGCGCCGGTGATCTCGCACTCTGGGCCCGCTGGCGCGCCGTGGCTCGGCAGGTCAACGCGCGGATGACGTTCTTCCTCTCCGGCCCGTACCTGTACCCCGGCGACCATCGCACCGACTACAAACCGCCGTTCCACCAGCCCGGAGCCTCCGACATCGGCTGGGGTGATGTGAGCAACGTGCTCGGGCGTACGACGGTGCTCCGGCAGGCGATCGCCGAGGGGCACGAGATCGGCACCCATGCGAACGGGCACTTCTGCGGTACGACCGGCATCGGCCGGTGGACGACGGCGCAGTGGACCGCCGAGCTGAGCGCGTTCGACCAGATGGTGCGGACCGGGCCGACCTTGGCTGCCGGCAAGACGGTCGCGCCGCCGTTCGACCCGGCGACGGTCAAGGGGCTGCGGACGCCGTGTCTCGAGGGCAACCGACCGGCGTACCGGCAGGCGATGGTCCAGCGCGGCATGCTGTACGACGCCTCCGAGCCCGGCTACATCGCCTGGCCGAAGAAGGTCGACGGCCTGTGGAACTTCCCGCTGCAGTCGGTCACCCTCGCGGGATCCAGCAAGAAGACGCTGACGATGGACTACAACCTGTGGTTCAGCCAGACCGGCGCGAGGACCGCGCCGGTCGCCCAAGTGCCCGCGCTGAAGGCGCAGGTACTCGCGACCTACCGCCAGGCGCTGGCCAAGTCCCGGGCGAGCGGCAACCCGCCGCTGTTCCTCGGCAACCACTTCAACCGGTGGAACAACAGCGTCTACTCCGACGCCCTGACCACCTTCGTCGAAGAAACCTGCACCCAACCTGACGTCCGCTGTGTGAGCAACATGGAGCTCGTCAGCTGGCTCGCGAAGTACGGCGGGCCGACCGGGCGGAACCAGCCCGCCTAGAGGCGCAGGTACCCGTACGCGCTCTGCCAGGTGCCGCCGTCCTTGATCCTCCCGACGACGAGCCGCTGCAGCCTGGTGTCCTGCGGAAGCTCGTCCAGGTGGTCGGTGCCGTGGGTGCGGAAGGTGAAGAAGATGGCGCCGTCCTGGCTGTCGGTCGGCGTCCCGTACGGCGTGAAGCGGCGGCCGAACCGGACCATGTTCGAGTCCTGCGGGAGGTTGTCGAGCAGGTAGGGATCGATCAGCCAGGACCACAGGTTCGCGGTCTTCACCGGATACTCGGGGAAGTACCGCGGGAAGAACTCGCGGGCCTGCGCGAAGCTGTCGTCGACCGCCTCAGGCGTCAGCGGGCCGGTCTCCGGGATGTGGACGCCGATGATCCACTCACCGGGCTCGGTCCCCGGCACCGGCTTGTCCGCCGGGACCTGGTGCA
This sequence comes from Kribbella sp. NPDC026596, assembly GCF_040638415.1. Taxonomy (NCBI): domain Bacteria; kingdom Bacillati; phylum Actinomycetota; class Actinomycetes; order Propionibacteriales; family Kribbellaceae; genus Kribbella; species Kribbella sp. NPDC026596. The sequence goes on from NZ_JBEZYF010000006.1 coordinate 202,426, forward strand.
GCAGGAACTGCAGCCGGCCGAGCGCGTAGATGTGCCCGGTCCACGCGATCGTCAGCCACCAGTGCGTCTCCAGGCTGTACTCGCCGTGCGTCCGGCGACTCACCTTCAGCTGCTGCCCGAGGTCCGCCAGGCTGGCCCAGCTGATCTCGTCCGGGATCCCGCGCTCGGTGTGGAACCTGCGGATGTCCGGCACGGTGTCGAGGAACGCCTGCACCGAGTTGCGCCCGTCCTCCGGCATCCGCAGCTGCGGCTCACGGCCGAGCTTCCCGATCTCGGCCCGGATCTGGTCGGCCAGGTCCTTCACGATCGCCTGATCGGGGCTGAATGCCTCCGCCGCCTCCCGGTCGGCATCGGCGAAGCCCAGCAGGCGGTACTCGTCAGCAGTTGTCACTCGCCAACGGTAACCGATCCGGCAGCGCCAGAGACTTACGTTTCAGTCAGCGTTCCTCGGCCAGTCCGAGGTACAGGATCTTCGGGTCGGACGGGTTGAAGGCGAGCGACGGGATGCCGTCGTTGCGGTTGTGGTTCTTCGTGAGCTCGCCGGTGGACGGACGGAAGCGGTAGAGGTCGGCGCCGAAGTTCGCGAACGACGTGCCGTAGCTGAAATACAGCAGATCCGGGTCGGCCGGGCTGGCCCACATCCGGTTGCCGTTGATCAGGTCGGCGCGGCTCTGGTCCAGCACCTCGCGGAACTTCAGCCCGCCGTCGCTCGACTCCCAGATGAACCGGGTCGACCGATCCCGGTCGTACCCCTCCAGCCAGACTTTCGACGGGTCGGCCGGCGAGATCGCCAGGCTGAACGCGTTCACCCGTTCGACCGGCCGCGATCGGGTCCACGTGCGGCCGCCGTCGTACGTCACGTAGACGCCGTCCGACATCACGCCGATGACGATGTGGTCCGGGTTCCGCGAGTCCACGACAGCGTCGTACATGAAGAGATCACGAGCCGCCGGTACGCCGCTGCGCTGCCAGCTCACGCCGTCGTCGGTCGAGTCGTACACCTGGCTGTCGCCCGCGACGACCCGCAGCCGGCCGGGGCGAGCAGCGAGCGCGGCGAGACCGCCGCCGGCGACCGGTCCCTGGACGGTGGTGACGCGGCTTCCCTTGACCCGGTGGATCGGCTGGTCGTTCACGGAGTAGATGTACGCCGTGTCGCCCGGGCCCGGCTCCACGTCGTACGTACTCAGATCGTCGGGTGCCTTGTCGAGCAGTTGCCAACTGCAGCCCGCGTCACTGAAGCGCTGGATCGACTGCCTGCCGATCGTGATCAGCGTGTTCGGTTCCTCCAGCGCGGCAACCTTCGCATAGGTGACCGGCTGGAGCTTGCCGGTCGTCGGTGCGAGCGTCGCGCCGTCGGTCTCGGTGATCGTCACCGAGCCATCGCCGTACACGGTGTCGCAGTGTGGCTGGTTCCAGAACCAGCCCGGACTCGACGCGCGGGCGGGTGTGGGGACGAGCGCGAGCAGGACGGCGGCGGTGGCAGCGAGGGCGGCGAGGCGGCGTGAGGGCATGCCCCAAGATCTACGGGCCGATCATGCTTGTCTGCCAGCACTTGCGCTGGCAGACAACCGCCATGACGTACTGTGGCCAACCGGGCGAGGGCCAACCGGGCGGGGTCAGCCTGCCGCGGTGTCGATGTGGCGGGCCAGGATGAGGTCGTCCTCGGTGACGCCGCCGGCCTCGTGGCTGCTCACCCGGAAGGTGATCGTGGTGTAGCGGATGTCGATGTCCGGGTGGTGGTTCATCGACTCGGCCAGCTGGGCGACCGTGGCGACCAGTCGGATGCCGTCCAGGAAGGTGGCCGCCTTGACGCTGCGGACCAGCTCGCTCTCCACGACCTTCCACTCCGGCAGGTGGTCACGGATCGCAAGATCGATCTGGTCGTCGGTCAGCAGCTCAGCCATGGGGGTCACTCTAGACCCCAAGCTGATCGGGCTGCCGCCGCACTCGGCCGGCGGCGAGTAGTCCGACGAGCGCGAGTGCGGCGCCGGTGGTGATGATCGATCCGAAGACCCACGGTTGCGGGTCGGATGCGTTCAGGGCGAGCAGGGTCCCGCTCACGGCCAAGGCGGTCGCGATGCTCATGGTGGCGGCCATCTGGCCGGCGCTGCTGTTGCGGCCGGAGTTGTTGCGGTCGGACAGATCCAGGGTCAAGACCGACAGGCTCGACGAGCTCAGTCCCATCCCGATGCCGGCGAACGACCAGCCGATCAATCCGAACCACGTCGTCGCATCCGTCCACGCGAGCAGCGAGGTGATCACCAGACCACCAGTCATGAACGCGAGCCCGGCCCGCAGTACGTTGCCGCGCTCGATCCCGTGATCCCGTCCCTGCAGCCACGACCCGAGCGCCCAACTCACGCCGGTGATCGACAACGTCACACCGGCCCGCGACGCACTGAAGTGATGCTGCAACGTGAGCAACAGCGGCAGGTACGCGCCCACCCCACCGAACGCCGCTCCACCGAGCGCGCGGACGGCGACCACGGCCGGGAAGCCGCGACGCGCTACGAACATCCCCTTCGGCATGACTCGTACGGCGGCCAGCCCGAGGATCACCACCGCCACGGGAATCGCGACGCCGGCGAGCACCCGATGGGCCTCGAGCTGATCACCGGCCAGCGTCATCGAGAACAGCGCGACCGACGCCGCGAACGCCCAGGGCAGCGCGGCCCGCCAGGCTTCCAATTCAGCCGCGTCCTCGGCACTCCGCTCGGGCGCCGGAGTGTTGAGCGACTGACGCATCGCCGGTCCGAGCAGCATCCAGCTCGGCACCAGCAGGACGACCGCGCCGAGGAACACCCAGCGCCAGCCGAACTGCTCGGTCACCACACCGGTCAGCACCGGACCGAGCACCGACGGCAGGATCCACATCGCGGCGAACAACGAGAACATCCGCGGCCGCAGTACGGCGGGCAGTGCGCGGGCGACCAGCACCATCAGCGAGACGTCGAGCAGGCCTTCCGCGAAGCCGCTGAGCAGTCGACCGGCGACGACCATCGGCATCGCCGTCGCGGTCCCGACCAGCAACTGGGCAAGGGCGAACGCGATCGCGCCCGCGCGCAGGGTCGGGATCGGCCCGTGCCGATCGGACCACAGGCCGGCGATCGCGAGCGAGATGAGGTAGCTCGCGCTCGGGGCCGCGTTGGCCAGCCCGAAGCTGCCCAGCGCGTCGAACTCGCGCACCATCGTCGGCAGCGCCGTACCAACCGCTCTGTTCTCGAACGCGCCGAGGGTGACGAGGCCGATCACGCCGAGCACGAGCGGCACATGCGGCCCGCTGAACAGCCGTTGGCGAGGGGCGTCGACAGGCGTGGTGGAAGTCATGCCCGCTATCGTCGAAGTTCAAGTTGGGTTGAAGTCAAGACGATCTGTGGTCGGGGAGGCGGAAGACCAGGACCAGGACGCGGAGGACCAGGACCGCGGAGATCACCAGCAGGTTGTAGCCGAACAGTTGGAACAGGCTCATCGACTCGGTGACGCTGGGGCCGCCCGGCGTACCGAGTAGCAGGACGGCCATGATGCCCGCGGTCGCGCCGAGAACCGCCAGCAATGCCTGGTGCAGCAGGCCGGTGAAGTGCCGGCGATCGCGTTCGTCCGCGAACAGCCGGACGTTCAGGCCGAGCCGCCCGCTCTCCGCCGCGGCCGCGATCCGGTCGATCCGCCGCGGCAGCCGGCGCAGCATCGGCAACAACGTCACCAGTTCCTCGGTCGCCGTACGGCGGATGGCGTCGGGAGCGAGGCGGTCGGTGACATGGGCCGCGGCGAACTGGCGGGACGCCGCGACCAGATCGAAGCCGGGGGAGATCCCCGAGATCGTGCCCTCGATCGTCGCCAGCGCGCGGAACACCGCGGCCACTTCCGGCGGTACGCCGAGATCGTGCGACGTGATGATCGTGAACAGGTCGTTGAACATCGCCGGCCCGAGCGTCACGCCCGCGGCGAGGTGCCGGGTCATGAACTGGCCGACGGAACGCTCGAGCGCACGCTCGTCGATGACATCGGGACGGTAGACGATCTCCAGCAGGGCGTCGGTCGCGGCGACCGGATCGCCGTGGTCGATCGCGAGCAGGAAGCGCTGCAGCGCCTCGCGGGTGGCCGGGTCGAGCCGGCCGACCGAGCCGAGGTCGAGCATGCCGATCCGGCCGTCGGCCAGCAGGAGGAAGTTGCCGGGGTGCGGGTCGGCGTGGAAGACGCCGTCGATGGCGACCTGACCGAGCAGGCAGTCGAACAGCGCCCGGCCGAGGTGGGCGGCGTCCAGGCCGCGCTCGGTGATCGCCTGGGCAGCGTTGCCCAGGCCGATGCCGTCCAGTCGCTGCATGGTCAGCACTCGGCGGGTGGACTGCTCCGGGTACAGCTCGGGCACCACCAGGTCATTGCTGGCGGCAACGGATCGGCCGGCCGCGACTGCGGTCATGTTGCCGGCCTCGACGGTGAAGTCGAGCTCCTCGCGGATCGCGTCGGCGAACCCGCCGGCCAGCGAGCGGACGCCCATCGAGCGGCCCCAGTCGGTGTTCCGTTCGAGCAGGCGGGCGAGCCGGGAGACGATGTCCAGGTCGCGTTCGACGACGGTCGCGATGCCGGGACGCTGGACCTTCACCACGACGCGCGGACCGTGGGGCAGGCGGGCCGTGTAGACCTGCGCGACACTCGCGGAGGCGAGTGGCTCGATGTCGAAGTCGGCGTACAGGTGGTGTGGGGATGCGCCGAGCTCCTCGGTGAGGACCTGCTCGATGCCCGGCCACGGGGCGGGGGAGACCTGGTCCTGCAGGCGGCTGAGCTCGGTGGCGACCGAGGCGGGGATGATGTCGCCGCGGGTGGACAGGACCTGGCCGAGCTTGACGAACGTGACGCCGGCCTCGTCGAGGGCGAGCCGGAGCGAGCGGGCCAGCTCGGCCTGGCCGGCGGCGTTCTCCCGGCCGGGGCGACGGCGGCCGCGCAGGTACGGGCCGAGGCCGTGCCGGATCGCAATCCGGAGGATCTGCAGGTACCGCTTCGTGCGCGCGATCCGGCCGCTCAGGTCCCGCCGCAGATCCCGGGCCCGGGGCAACGACCCGGTCGGTACCAGGGCCTCGGACAGCACCAGGAAGACGAGCCCGGCCAGCATCGAGCAGACCGCCGTCAACGCCAGAAACGCGACCGCGGCGGCATTGGAGCCCTCGAAGGGCAGCTTGCCGACCAGTGCGTTGGCGATCGGACTGAACACCGTGAGCGTCAGCGCGGCCCCCAGCGCCAGCCGCACCAGCCCGAACCGCACCCCGAGCAACCGCTGCGAGAACGGCACGAAGATCGTCATGAAGACGGCGATACTGAACAACCCGGCAACAACGATGTCCATGCCGAAACCCTAGGTCCCGAGAGCCCGCCCAAGCCTCCCCCACCCGAGTGACCACCCCCGGACCCAACCCCTCGCACAACCCTCCAACTGAGGGGTTAACCCCCGAGTTGGAGGGTTGCCACCTCAGATTCTCAGTGGGCAACCCTCCAGGTGAGGGGTTAACCCCCGAGTTGGAGGGTTGTGCCGGGAGAGGGAGGGGAGGGGGTGGGGTGAGGTGGGGATGCGGCGAGCCCCTGGCCGGGTGGGTCAGGGGCTCGCGGGTGGGGCTGGGGTCAGGCTGGGCGGCGGCGGATCTTGTTGCCCAGCCAGACGATCGGGTCGTACTTGCGGTCGGCGACGCGCTCCTTCATCGGGATCAGCGCGTTGTCGGTGATCTTGATGTGCTCGGGGCACACCTCGGTGCAGCACTTGGTGATGTTGCAGAAGCCCAGGCCGTGCTGCTCCTGGGCGGCTTTCTGCCGGTCGGCGTCGTCGAGCGGGTGCATGTCCAGCTCGGCGATCCGCATCAGGAACCGGGGACCGGAGAAGCTTTCCTTGTTCTCCTCGTGGTCCCGGATCACGTGACAGGTGTCCTGGCACAGGAAGCACTCGATGCACTTGCGGAACTCCTGCGAGCGCTCCACGTCGACCTGCTGCATCCGGTACTCGCCCGGCTTGACGTCCGCTGGCGGCTTGAAGGCCGGGATCTCGCGGGCCTTCTGGTAGTTGAACGACACGTCCGTGACGAGGTCCCGGATCACCGGGAAGGTGCGCATCGGCGTCACCGTGACGACCTCGTCCTCGCCGAACGTGTTCATCCGGCACATGCACATCAGCTTCGGCATGCCGTTGATCTCGGCGCTGCAGGACCCGCACTTGCCGGCCTTGCAGTTCCATCGAACGGCCATGTCCGGCGCCTGCGTCGCCTGCAGCCGGTGAATGACGTCGAGGACGACCTCGCCCTCGTTCACCTCGACCTCGTAGTCCTTGAGGTCACCGCCCTCGGAGTCGCCCCGCCAAACGCGGAACTTGCCCTTGTAACTCATGTGGCCGGCAGCTCCTCTTCCGTGAGGTACTTCTTCAGCTCGTCGAGCTCGAACAGTTCCAGCAGATCCTCGCGCATCGGGATCTGGTCCTTGCGGACCACGTTCACCGAGTCGTCGGCATCCAGTGAGCAGACCAGCAGAACCTTGCGCCAGTCGGCGTTCATGCCCGGGAAGTCGTCGCGGGTGTGACCGCCGCGGGACTCCTGCCGCTCCAGGGCCGCCTTCGCCACGCACTCGGACACGGTCAGCATGTTGCGCAGGTCGAGCGCCAGGTGCCAGCCGGGGTTGAACTGCCGGTGACCCTCCACCGTCATCTTCGCGATCCGGCCGCGGAACTCGGCCAGCCGGCCGAGCGCCTGCTCCATCTCCTCTTCCTTGCGGATGATGCCGACCAGGTCGTTCATCGACTGCTGCAGTTCCTGGTGGATCGAGTACGGGTTCTCGCCGCCCTCGAGCTCGAACGGCGCCAGCGCCTCGACGGCCGCCGCGTCGACATCGGCCTCCGCGATCTTCGGCCGTTCCTGCAGTGAGTCGATGTAGATCGCCGCACCCATGCCGGCCCGGCGCCCGAAGACGAGCAGGTCGGACAGCGAGTTGCCGCCCAGCCGGTTCGACCCGTGCATGCCGCCGGCCACCTCACCGGCCGCGAACAGCCCCGGTACGACGGACTGCGCGGTGTCCGGGTCGACCTCGACGCCACCCATCACGTAGTGACAGGTCGGACCGACCTCCATCGGCTCCGCGGTGATGTCGACGTCGGCCAGCTCCTTGAACTGGTGGTGCATCGACGGCAGCCGCCGGGTGATCTCCTCGGCCGGGAGCCGCGTCGACACGTCCAGGAACACCCCGCCGTGGGGCGTACCGCGGCCGGCCTTGACCTCGGAGTTGATCGCCCGGGCGACCTCGTCGCGCGGCAGCAGCTCGGGTGGGCGCCGGTTGTTGTCCGGGTCCTTGTACCAGCCGTCGGCCTCTTCCTCGGTCTCCGCGTACTGCGCGCGGAACACGTCCGGCACGTACTCGAACATGAACCGCTTGCCTTCGGAGTTCTTCAGTACGCCGCCGTCGCCGCGGACCGACTCGGTGACCAGGATCCCCTTCACCGACGGCGGCCAGACCATGCCGGTCGGGTGGAACTGGATGAACTCCATGTTGATCAGCGTCGCGCCGGCCCGCATCGCGAGGGCGTGGCCGTCACCGGTGTACTCCCACGAGTTCGAGGTGACCTTGAACGACTTGCCGACGCCGCCGGTGGCCAGGATGACCGCGGGCGCGTCGAACAGGATGAACCGGCCGGACTCACGCCAGTACCCGAAGGCGCCGGAGATCGCTTCGCCATCCTTGAGCAGCTCGGTGACCGTGCACTCGGCGTACACCTTGAGGTTGGCCTCGTAGTCACCGGTCTTCTCGAAGTCCTCCTGCTGCAGCGAGACGATCTTCTGCTGCAGGGTGCGGATCAGCTCCAGGCCGGTACGGTCGCCGACGTGCGCGAGCCGTGGATAGGTGTGGCCGCCGAAGTTGCGCTGGCTGATCCGGCCGTCGGGCGTCCGGTCGAACAGCGCGCCGTACGTCTCCAGCTCCCAGACCCGGTCGGGGGCTTCCTGCGCGTGCAGCTCGGCCATCCGCCAGTTGTTCAGGAACTTCCCGCCGCGCATCGTGTCGCGGTAGTGGACCTGCCAGTTGTCGTTGGAGTTCGCGTTGCCCATCGCCGCCGCGCAACCGCCCTCGGCCATCACGGTGTGCGCCTTGCCGAACAGGGACTTGCAGACGATCGCGGTCCGCTTGCCCTGCTCACGGGCCTCGATCGCCGCGCGCAGGCCGGCGCCGCCGGCCCCGATCACGACGACGTCGTAGGAGTGTCGTTCGAGCTCAGTCATGTCTGGAGAAATCCCTAAGAATTAAGCACTGTCAGTTGAGAATGCGCAGGTCGGAGAACCAGCCGGCCGACAGCGCCATGATGTAAGCATCGGTGAGGATCACGGTGAACAGCGACGCCATCGCGAAAGTGCCGTGCTTCGGGTTCAGCGTGGACACGAAGGTCCAGTACCGGTAGCGCATCGGGTGCTTGGAGAAATTCTTCAGCCGGCCGCCGACGATGTGCCGGCAGGCGTGGCAGGACAGCGTGTACAGCCACAGCATCACCAGGTTGACCCAGATGATCACCGTGCCCAGGCCGATGCCGAAGCCGCCGTCCTTGCCGTGGAAGGCCTGGATGCCGTCGTACACGTTGAGCAGGCCGAAGAGCAGCGCGCCGTAGAAGAAGTAGCGGTGCAGGTTCAGCGCGATCAGCGGGAACTTCCGCTCACCGGTGTACTTCTTGTGCGGCTCCGGGACCGCGCAGGCCGCCGGTGCGAAGAACAGCGACCGGTAGCCCGCCTTGCGGTAGTAGTAGCAAGTGCCCCGGAAGCCGGCCAGCACCGCGAAGGTGATGATGCCGAACGGGATGAACACGGGGAACTTCGGGAACCAGGTGCCGAGGTGACTCGACCCCTGGACGCAGGACTCCGTCACACACGGCGAGTACAGCGGTGTGAGGTAGTGGTAGGCGTCGACCCAGTACCACTTGTTCATGAAGATCCGGATCGTCGCGTAGACCACGAAGAAGACCAGGATCACGCCGATCCGCAGCGGCGCCAGCCACCAGCGATCGGTCCGTAGTGTTTTCTGCCCGATCTGTGCGCGACCGGGTGCGCTTACCCCAGTCGCCATCAGAGTCGTCCTCGCTTCGCTGCGGGCGACTCTGCTGGCGAAAGGCCGCTCTGCTTATTGGTTTCCTCGCTGCGCTCGGTCACGGAGCGTGCCTGTCCGGCGCGCCGAAGCCTTCATGCTCCGCGTCTGTCCACATGGACGCGTCATACTCCACGTCGGGAATCTCCTCGAGTTCCTCCGGAACCGGTCCGGGTCTGTGCTTGGGGTCGGGTGGGCCGAGCTCTGCGAGGTCGTCGTTCAGCCGGGCCACGTCGGACACCAGGCGGCGGATGCCGAGGGTGTCACCGTACTCCTGGCTGAGTTTGCCGACGGCCGCGTGCAGGCCTTCGAGCGCGCGGACGACTGCGGCGGTGACCTCACGGCCGCTGTTGCCTTCACTCATGCCGACTCCAGTGATGGTTATGTAGCTGTCAGTATGGGCACACTTTGCCCCTGCCAGGCGCCCAACGGAAGACCCCTCGGTACGGCGTGTTCCCAGTTAGGGTCACCTCAGTTGCGGCCTGCTGACGGGTGGAGTAATGGAACGAATCCGGCCTGCAGCACAACGAGATTCGCCGGTGGGGTGAGGACGGCGACCTCGCGCAACCCGGGTGGTTCGAGGGGATCGCCGTACCCCTGCCAGGACCAGGGCAGGACCTGGTGGTCCAGGACGAGGGCCGGGCGTCCGTCGTACCGGATCATCGCTCCGTCGGGGAGGGTGGCGAGCTCCTGGATGGTCGTGCGTTGTTGCCTGGTGCGCGGTTCGACACGTTCGCTGTGGAGCTGGGCGTCCATCGCGGCGGCGCGCGGACGCTCGTCGAGGTCACGGCCGCGCGCCCAGGCGCCCGCGTAGAGGAGGAAATCCCTGCGACGGCAGTAATGACAGGGGCGATGGCCGGCGGCGAGGGCGACGGCTTCGTCGAAGAAGAACAATGCCGTCCAGCGTCCGGGGGGCATCGGATCGCGCTGAACGCCCTTCCAGTCAAGGACGCAGCAGATCCACGCCTTCGAGCGCCAACGAGTCGTCCCGAGGCGGCGATCCGGGCTGTGCAGGGTGCCGCGGTTGCCCATCAGGAGGCCGCGGCCGGCTTCGGCCACGATCTCCTGGGTGGGCAAAACCCTGTTCTGCAACGGCATGGAGATCATCTTGCCGAGGTTGACCGACAGTTTCTGGCAGAGTCACGACGTGCAGATTGTGGTGGGAGTGGCCGTCGTACGGGGTGGTCTTGTGCTGGCGGCGTACCGGCCGGGGCCGGAGGGCGGCTGGGAGTTTCCCGGCGGGAAGGTCGAGCCGGGGGAGACCGAGGAGCAGGCCGCGGTGCGGGAGATCCGCGAGGAGCTCGACCTGGAGATCAAGGTCGGAGCGGCGCTCGGACCCGCGGTGGACATCTCCGAGCGCTACCGGCTGCACGTGTATCTGGCGTCGATCGTCGACGGCGAGCCGGTACGGCGGGAGCACGACGAGCTCCGGTGGTTCGGGGTGGCGGAACTGGACGAAATGGACTGGCTGGTGCCCGATCGGCCGTTCGTCCGGGAGCTGCGGACCCTGCTCTGAGTGGCAGAAGTCACACCGGCCGGAGGGTGCGGAACGCCATCACCGGCTCACGCAGAGGAACTGTATGGGTCAGTTGTATGGGTTGTACCTGGTGAGCGGATCGGACCACCGAGAGAATCCTTGCCTGAGACTTCTTGGGGAGGAGTGCGGCATGTCGGTGTATCCGGCCGTTCCTGCGGTGCGAAGAGAGGACTTCGCGCCGGAGGTCGTCTGCGAGGTCTACGAACTGGGGTCGCGACGGCAGAGCCCGGTGGCGGTCAAGGAACTGACCAGCCGCCAGGTGGCGATCGGCCGGATGATGTCCACCGGCGCGAAGGACGCCGCGATCGCGCGCGAGCTGGGGCTGTCGCTGCGCACCGTGCGAGCCGAGATCAGTGCCCTGATCCTCGGCCTCGGCGCCAAGTCCCGCTTCCAGGCCGGCTGCCTGCTGGTCCGCCGCTTCGGCTGAGCGACCTTCCATTTCTGTCCGGGGGCCGACGTAGGCTTTCGGCATGGTTGAGCTTCCGGATCGCCGGCTGATGCTGGTGCACGCCCACCCCGACGACGAGACGATCAACAACGGTGTCACGATGGCGCGCTATGTCGCCGAGGGCGCCCACGTCACCTTGATCACCTGCACGCTCGGTGAGGAGGGTGAGGTGCTCGTCCCGGACCTCGTCCACCTGGCCGCCGACCAGACCGACCAGCTCGGTGAGCACCGGATCGGTGAGCTCGCCGCCGCGATGGCCGAGCTCGGGGTCACCGACCACCGCTTCCTCGGTGCTCCGGGCAAGTACCGCGACACCGGGATGATCTACAACGACGAAGGCAACGCGGACGTCCCGCCGGAGACCCGGAAGGACAGTTTCTGGCAGGCCGACCTGCTCGCGGCCGCCAACGACCTGATCCCGGTCATCCGTGAGATCCGGCCGCAGGTGCTGGTGACCTACGACCAGTACGGCAACTACGGCCATCCCGACCACATCAAGGCCCACCGGGTCGCGACGTACGCGGCTGCCCTGGCGGGCGCACGTTCGTACCGGGAGGACCTCGGCGAGGCGTGGGACATCCCGAAGATCTACTGGACGGCGATGGCCGAGTCGCGGATGCGCGCGAGCCTGCGCGAGCTGCGCGAGGCCGGTGACACCACGACCTTCGAGGGTCTGGACCCCGACGGCCCGCTCGGCCCGTTCATCACGCCGGATCGGCTGATCGACTGCGTGATCGACGCCGCCGCGTACCTGGATCGCAAGATGAACGCGATGAAGGCGCACGCCACCCAGATCACCGTCGACGGCCCGTTCTTCGCGCTGTCGAACAACAACGGCAACCAGATCTGGGGCTCGGAGCCGTACCGCCTGGTCAAGGGCACGGCCGCGCCCGGCCCGGACGGCGTCGAGCACGACCTCTTCGCCGGCCTGTAGAGCTCGAGCGGCGTGACCGTTCCCACACGCTCGGTTGAGGCGTCAACCTTCCTGCGGGCATAGTCTGCTGGGGTGTCGTCGGAACCCAGTGGGAGCGTTGCGCCCGAGGAGTTCCGTGCCGCGTTGGGGCGGTTCGCGTCCGGCATCACGATCATGAGCACGCTGCAGGACGGCGTGGCTCACGCGATGACGGCGAACGCGTTCACCTCGGTCTCGATGGATCCGCCGTTGGTGCTGGTCTGCGTCGACAAGGGCGTCCGGATGCACGCCGCCGTCCAGGACTGTGGCTATTGGGCGGTCTCGGTCCTGGCCGGTGACCAACGGGCGATCGCGGACCGGTTCGCCCGGTCCGGACGCGACCTGTACAGCCAGTTCGACGGCATCGGTACGGCGGCCGGCCCGAAGACCGGGTGTCCGTTGGTCGACGGCGCGCAGTCCTGGCTCGAGTGCCGGACCTGGGCGACGTACGACGGCGGCGACCACACGATCGTGGTCGGCGAGGTGCTCAGCCTCGGGCTGGGCGAGCCCGCCGATCCGAGCGCGCTGATCTACTACTCCAGTCACTACCGGGAACTGCCCGACGCCTGACGGTGATCATGGGGCAACCCGGGCCTGCCCCAACGGTCTGAGGGGCATGCCCCGTCCCGTAGTATGTGCCCTTGTGCCTGCGCCGTATCCGTGATGGAGCGGCCTGTCCATGGCTTCGAGCAGGAGGACTCTGTCCGGTGGGGAGAAAGCAGCTCGCGGGGATCATCGCCGCGGCGGGGCTCGGTGTGCTCGTGGTCGGATACGGGGCGGCCTTCGCCTTCGCCGGCGACAAGATCCCCGGTGACACCACCGTCCTTGGCATCCCGGTCGGCGGCCTCTCCGAGTCCGACGCCAAGGCCAAGCTCGAGGCCGGTCTCCAGGACCGGGTGGGCCAGCCGATCGCGCTGAAGGCGGGCGACTCGAAGTTCCAGGTGAACCCGGCCGACGCCGGCCTGTCGGTGGACGTGGCCGCCACTGTGGCCGCTGCGGGCGCGGGCCGCAGCCTGGCCCCGGGCCGGATCTGGCACGGCCTGACCGGCGGCGACGCGATCCAGCCGGTGGTCACCAAGGACGACGCGAAGCTGAAGGCCGCGGTCCAGAAGCTCGCCGGCCAGGTGAACCGGCCGGCCACCGAAGGCACCATCACGTTCGACGGCACCAAGCCGGTCCCGCAGGCGCCGGCCGACGGTCTGCAGCTGGACAACGCCAAGGCCGAGGACGCGGTGCTCGCCGCTTATCCCGCCGATGGCGCCGCGAAGGACCTTCCGGTCGGCGTGACCAAGCCGGAGGCCGGTACGGACGCGCTCGACAAGGCCATGAAGGAGTACGCCGAACCGGCGATGTCCGGCCCGATCCGGCTGACCGTCGGGTCCAAGTCGGTCGAGCTCGAGCCGGCCGAGATCGCGCCGGCGCTGGCGGTGACGCTTCCCGGCGGCAAGCTCACGCCGGTGCTGAACGCGAAGAAGCTGGAGCCGTTGTTCCAGCAGCGGTTCAAGGCGCTGGAGACGTTGCCGAAGGACGCGACCGTGCAGATCGTCGGCAACGGGCCGAGGGTGATCCCGGCCGTCGACGGCATGGTGGTCGACCGGACCAAGGTGGCGCCGGCGATCCTCGACATCCTGGCCAAGCCGACCGGCGAGCGCCGGGCCGCGGTCGGGCTGACGCACACCGAGGCGGCGGTGACGACCGAGCAGGTGACCGCGCTCGGGATCAAGGAAGTGATGGGGGAGTTCACCACCCACTTCCCGCACGCGCCGTACCGCAACGTGAACATCGGCACCGCGGCGGCCAAGATCAACGGCACGCTGCTGAAGCCGAACGAGACGTTCAGCCTGAACAAGATCGTCGGTGAGCGGACCAAGGAGAACGGCTTCACCGAGGGCAACATCATCAGTGGCGGGAAGTTCGTGCTCGACCTCGGCGGTGGCGTGTCGCAGTCGGCCACGACCACCTTCAACGCGGCGTTCTTCGCCGGGCTGAAGGATGTCGAGCACAAGGCGCACAGCGTCTACATCAGCCGCTACCCGATCGGCCGGGAGGCGACGGTCGCCTGGGGGTCGGTGGACATGAAGTTCCAGAACGACTCCGGCCACGGGGTCCTGGTGCAGACGATCTTCAAGGCGTCCACGCCGGGCACGCAGGGCACCATCACGGTGAAGATCTGGGGCACCAAGGTCTGGGACATCACCGCGGGGCAGTCGGCGAAGTCCAACCCGCGCGCACCGAAGGTGGTCTACAACACCGCGCCCGACTGCCGGGCGCAGGCGCCGACCCCCGGGTTCGACATCACCGTCTTCCGGTACTTCGCGCAGAACGGCGTACGGAAGAAGACCGAGTCCTTCACCACCAAGTACAACGCCGCCGACGACATCCGCTGCGGCCCGAAGCCGGGCACCACCCCGCCACCGCCCGGCATCAGCACCCCGCCGAACCTCGGCAAACCCACCACGGAAACCACCCCCCGCCGCCCCCAGTGACCCGCCAGGCTCCCCGCCGCGCCCCTGAAGTGGGGACGGGACAGTCAGTTGCGGTGGAGGGTGTGGAGTTCGGCGGCGACCTGGTTGAAGAGGTCTTCGCCGATGACGGCGCCCTCGCGGCGGACCTGGGCCGGGTCGATGCGTAGTACGCGGTCCAGGCGGACTTCGCTGCGACGGCCTTCCTTGTCCCACGGGCCGCTGCCGATGTCCAGCCAGACCCGCCCCCAGCGCGCCTCGTCGGCGGCGTCGCGGTCGTGGTCCTTGCTGGTCAGGATCAGCGCGAGCAACAACGGCCCGTCCGACCCGACCACGAGCACCGGCCGGTCCTTCCCGCGGGTGTAGTCCTCCTCGAACGGCACCCAGGTCCACACGACCTCGCCCGGATCCGCCACCCCGTCGTCCGGATGCGGCGTGTACTCCACGTGCACCGTTCCCTCGAAGTCCCCCGCGTACTCGGGCCGCTCAGCCACGTGATCCGCCATGGGACCCGAGACTAGCGTCTCGTCTAGGCACGTTTGGCACGTCTAGCGGCGCCCCAGTCGCCCGCTGGCGGCGTTGTCGTCGTCGCACGATGCTCCGCATCGCTCTCCTCCTCCGCCTTGCCAGCGAACGACTGGACCACCGCTAGCCGCACCAACATGCCTAGACGAGACGCACGCCCTCACATCTCACCCGCCTCACACCGTTCCAGCGGTGTGGCACTCACACAGACCCCAACGCTCAGCCGGAACGCGATCCTCGCCGTCCTGCTCACCGGCCAGTTCATGGCGAACATCGACACCGCGGTCGCGAACATCGCGGGACCGTCGATCGGCGCCGATCTGCACGCGTCCGAAGGCGCGGTCGGCCTGGTCGTGTCCGGGTACGTCGTCGCCTTCGCGGTCCTCCTGATCACCGGCGCACGCCTCGGCGCGTCGCTCGGCTACCGTACGACGTTCCTCCTCGGGCTGACCGTGTTCACGGCAGCCTCGCTGGCGTGCGGGCTCGCGCCGGAGATCGTCACCCTGGTCGTCGCCCGCTTCATCCAAGGCGCCGGCGCCGCGCTGATGGTCCCGCAGGTGCTCAGCGGCATCCAGCTGCACTTCCAGGGCCGCGACCGCCTGAAGGCCCTTGGCTACTTCTCGATCGCCCTGTCCGGCGGTGCCGTGGCAGGACAGATTCTCGGCGGCGTCCTGATCGCGGCCGACCTCTTCGGCACCAGTTGGCGGCCGATCTTCCTGGTCAACGTCCCCATCGGCATCGCCCTCGCGATCGCCGCGCGCCGCCAGCTCCCCGCCGACCCGGCCGGGCATCGCGATCGCCTGGACCTGATCGGCGTACTCACCTTGTCCACTGCGGTTCTGCTCGTCATCGTCCCGCTTCTGCTGGGCTCCGAGCGCGGCTGGCCGGCCTGGTCCTGGCTCTGCCTCCTGCTGAGCCTCCCAGCCCTGGCCCTCTTCGAGTACGGCGAACGCCGTACAGCCGCACGAGGTGGTCGTCCACTGATCGCTCGCCAGGTCCTGAGGAACCCATCAGTGCGGGCCGGTCTGCTCGCTCACGGCTGCACCTCGGGCACGTACTTCGCCCTACTCTTCGTGCTCGCCCTCTACCTCCAGAACGGCCTTCACAAAGGCCCTGCGTACTCAGGCTTCGCCATGGTCGTCTGGGTCGCTGCCTTCGGCCTGGCCGGCCCGATTCTGCCCAGACTGCGCAGGGGAGTGCGGTGGATGCCGGTCGTCGGCTGTCTGGTCCTGGCGGCCGGCTATCTGTCCGTGCTGGCCTATCTGCTGCTGGGCGGCCGCACTGGAGCGCTTCTGTTCGTACTGCTGGGCATCGGCGGCCTGGGCCTCGGGATCAGCGCCAACACGCTCATCGGGGCGGTCACGTCCAGCATGTCCCCGCAGTACGCCGCGGACCTCTCCGGAGTTGTCGCCACCAACGCTCAGCTCTCAGGCGCACTGGGCGTCGCTCTGGCCGGTTCCACCTATGCGGCGCTCGCAACTGACCCGGAGCGCGCGCTGGGCGTCGTACTAGCCGGGTTTGTCGTGCTGACGCTGGTCGGGGCGGGTGCGGCTCAGCGGCTGGTCAGATAGCGGTAGCGGTACGCCTCGCGGTAGCCGAGCCGCCCGTAGGCGGCGATAGCGGGCGCGTTCTCCTCCAGCACCTCCAGATAGGTACGGCGACCGCCCAACGGACCGGACCAGCGCGCCAGAGCCTGCAGGATCGCGGAGCCCAGCCCACGGCGCCGGTACGCCGGGTCGACGCGGATCGCATCGGCGCCAAGCCAGTGGCCTGTCATGGATCCACGCCCAACTGCCACCGTCCGGCCGTCCAAGCTGATCGAGGCGAAGACCGCCTTCGGTGCGCCCTCCAACACCTTCGGCGCGGGCTCGGGCACCGGTCCGTCGAAGGCGGCGGCGTACCAAGCGTTTTCGGGGTGCTCGGCGATCAGTACGTCGTACTCCGGCGCAGCGTTCACGTGGTCGAGCGTGGTGTGCAGGACCAGTACGTCGGACTGCTCGGGACGGGCGTCGATCCAGCCGAGGGCGCGGAACTCCTCCGCCTCCGGGCTACCGAGCCGGATCAGGGCCTGTGGGGGCAGTCCGCGCTCGTCGTAGAAGGCCTCAGCGTGCTTGAGGGCCTCGGCCACGGGCATCCCGGGGCTTCCCGCCGGCAGCAGCGAGTTGCCCCGGCCGGTCCAGCCGGCCGATGCCCGCAGTAACCAGTGACCGACGTACGACGTCTCGACCGCGGGGCGGCCCAGTGCGGTACTGAGGAAGAGTTGCTCGACGTCCACCGGCCGCAGTGGGGTCTCGGGGATAGTTTTCGCCGCTGTCACCTCATCGGCATCAATCTGGTGCACACTGCTGTCAGCGTGGCGAACAGCCAGGCTGGTCGGGTCCCAGGACTGCAGTACGCCGATCACATCGGTGAGGCCGCCCGGAATCCGGTGCCGGACGACGACACGGTGGCCGATATCACGGGCCTGCAGGCCTGACACGATGCGGACTCCTGGCAGAGTGGGCGAAGTACTACCGTGATACTAGAGACCCTGCACCAAACACAGCATCACCGCATCGCAGCACCCAGAGTCTCAGCTGCGCTTGCCTGCCATAGGAGGAGTAGCAGTGACCTACGTCATCGCGCAGCCGTGTGTTGACCTGAAGGACCTCGCCTGTGTCGAGGAGTGCCCCGTCGACTGTATCTACGAGGGCAACCGGATGCTGTACATCCACCCCGACGAATGCGTCGACTGCGGAGCCTGCGAGCCGGTTTGCCCGGTGGAAGCGATCTACTACGAAGACGACACCCCGGAGCAGTGGAAGGACTACTACACCGCGAACGTCGACTTCTTCAACGACCTGGGCTCCCCCGGCGGCGCGTCGAAGATGGGCAAGATCGACAAGGACCACCCCTTCATCGCCGCCCTGCCCCCGCAGGAACACGACGAGTAATCGTCTGAGCACTTACTGAAGCGGGGCGTCCGGTGGGCGCCCCGCTACTGCTCCAGGACGTCTACGTGGACGTGGTCGAGGTGGCGGAGGATGGCTGGGTCGCCGGAGCGTTCGGGTGGGGTGTAGTCCCGCCAGCCGCTGTCCGAGCGCCCGCCCGCGGTCCAGATCTTGTCGCTGAAGATCACCGTCTTGATCTTCAGCACGTCCGCCCGCGCGACCAGGTACTGCGCCATCGCCCAGCCCTTGGTGGTGTTCGCCGCGGAGATCGGCCGTACGAATACGTCGACCGCCCGGCCGTCGTAGTGCGCCGACCCCTCCATGTGCCCCGAGCGCACGCCACCCGCCGCGTACCCGCCGGTCGACAACTTCCCGAACGTCCGGATCAGATCCGTCCGTACGGCGTCCGCCCTCGGCGTCAGCCCGCTGCGGCCCATCGTCTCCGCCGGCACCGACGACGTGTTCACGGTGCAACTGAAGACGCTCTTCGACTGTCCGGTCAGCGCCGACGCCAGGACGCGGGCGTCCGCCTCGTGGTCGGCGTACGCGTTGGGGAACGCACTGCGCTGCACCGCGTCGGCCGCGACGGTGACAGCGAGCTTCTGGTAGTTCTTCACCTTCACCAGCGCGTCGTAGAACTTCCCGGCCGCGTAGTGCGGATCCCGCACCTGCGCCTCGGTGCCCCAGCCCTGCGACGGCCGCTGCTGGAACAGCCCGAGCGAGTCGCGGTCCCCGTGCGCCAGGTTCCGCAGCCCGGACTCCTGGTACGCCGTCGCGAGCGCGATCGTCGCCGCCCGCGCCGGCAGCCCACGCCGTACGGCGACGCCCGCGATGATCGCGGCCGACTCCGCCTGCTCCAGATCGAGGACGACGGTCTGGCCGCTGACCGTGGCCTCGCACTGCTCCGGTGGCGGCAGGATCGACCCCATGTTCTTGCCGCCGATCCACGCGATGCCGACGCCGACAGCCAGGCTGAGCGCCGCTACGGCGCCCAGGGCAACCACGGCACCCCGCTTCATCGGCATACGGGTCCCAACGTGCGGGGGCGGGGGACAGGTTCCGATCGAGAGGTCACGAAGTGGTTGACGTGCACAGGCTCACATTGGTTGGCGCGACTCACGCGTTGGCGTGCAGGGCCTCGTTGAGCGTGATGCCCTCACCCTTGCGCGGCCGCGCCTCGACCGCACCGGTGATCGAGTTGCGGATGAACAGCAGACCGGGCTGCCCGGACAGGTCGCGGGCCTTCACCACACTCCCGTCCGGAAGCGTGACCTTGGTGCCGGCGGTCACGTAGAGACCGGCCTCCACCACGCAGTCGTCGCCGAGCGAGATCCCGGTGCCGCCGTTCGCGCCGAGCAGGCAGCGCTTGCCGATCGAGACGACCTGCGTGCCGCCGCCGGACAGGGTGCCCATGATCGACGCGCCCGCCCCGATGTCGCTGCCGTCGTCGACCACCACTCCGGCCACGATCCGGCCCTCGACCATCGACGTACCGAGCGTGCCGGCGTTGAAGTTCACGAAGCCCTCGTGCATCACCGTCGTCCCCGACGACAGGTGCGCGCCCAGCCGGACCCGGTCGGCGTCGCCGATCCGGACCCCGCTCGGTACGACGTAGTCCGTCATCCGGGGGAACTTGTCGACGCTGGTCACGGACAGGTGCTGACCGGCCGCGCGGGCCCGGAGCCGGACCTGCTCGATCTCCTCGACCGGGACCGGGCCGAGCGACGTCCACGCGTTGTTCGGCAGGGCGGCGAAGATGCCGTCCAGGTTGAGGCCGTGCGGGCGGACCAGGCGATGCGACAGCAGGTGCAGCCGCAGGTACGCGTCCGCGGTGCCGGCCGGGGCCTGGTCCAGCGTGATCTCGGCCGCCACGACCTCACGCCGTACCTGCCGGAGCTCGTCGTTGCCCTCGGCCGCGATCAGCTCGGCGGGGGCCTTGGCGTCGGCCGGCTGGGCGCCGAGCTCGGGGGCCGGGTACCAGACGTCGAGGACGGTTCCGGCGGCGGTGACGGTGGCGAGGCCGAAGCCCCAGGCGTGCGTGGCGTTCTCGGTCATACCCACAGCCTGCCAGACTGCTGACCGGGCCATCGAACCCGACCGCTATCCGAGCGCCTCGCCCGCCCGGTGACCGGCGCCACCGACCGGAAGGATGCCGATGACGACCGCTCTGACCCTGGACACCGACATCGGCTCGGACGTGGACGACGTCCTGGCTCTGGCCACGATCTTCGGCTCACCGGAGCTCGACCTGGCCGCCGTGACCACGGTGTACGGCGATACGTTGCTTAGGGCAAGGATGGTCGCGCGGGTGGGCGGCGTGGCCGGCCGGGAGCCGGAGCTGGTGGTTGCGGGGCGCGCTGAGACCCGATCGGGCCGGGCGGTCTGGTGGGCGGGCCACGAGGGCGCGTTGTTGCCGGACCTCGAGCGGGAGAAGGTCGACACCCGGGCCGACCCGATCGACGTACTCGCGACCTCGCCGACGGTGGTCGCGGTCGGGCCGCTCACCAACGTGGCCGAAGCCGTGGAGCGACCCGCGCGGGCTGTCGAGCGGTTGTTTCTGATGGGCGGTGACTTCTCGCTGAGCAAGGTCGAGCACAACATCAAGTGCGATGTCGACGCGGCCGCGGTGGTGTTCGCCAGCTGGATCCCGGCGACCGTCATCGGGCTCGATCAGACGACCCGGATCCGGCTCGGCGGCGCGGCGGTCGCGGAGATCGAGGCCGCGGGGCCGCTCGGTCGGTTGCTCGCCGCGGAGATGCGGCAGTTCTGGAGGTTCAACGCCGAGGACTCCAATGTGCCACACGATCCGGCCGCCGTACTGATGCTGACGGACCCGGAGCTGTTCACCTTCGCGACCGGCCGAATCGAGGTCGACCCGACCGGCCGCACGCGCTTCACCCCCGGCGACGGGCCGCACCGGATCGTCACCGATCTCGACGCCGGCCGGGTCGGGCGGCGCATCGTGGACCGCATCCTCACGGCCTGCCGGGCGACCGGATAATTCGACGGCGAGCGTGCGGCCGGTTGTGATCTACTCGTCGAATGCTTCCCGCCTGGCTCGAGACCGTGTCCGAACCAGTCCTCCAGGCGACGCAGGCCCCATCGGCGGACGCGCTGCACGGAGAGCTCCTCCGCCAGTGGGGCTCGTCGGAGGTGTGGCGCCTGTCCTACGGCCTCCGCAGCGTGATCGTGAAGCGCGGTACGGACGCGCAGTCCGGTGAAGGGACGGCGTACGAGCGGTTCGTCATACCGCTCGGGTTGCCGGCTCCAGAGCTGATCTGGGCGGCTGACGGCGTACTGGTACTCGCGGACGTCGGGCGGGTCACGCTTGAGCAGGAGCCGTCGGCGGAGGGGTTTCTGGCCGCCGCTGGGCTGCTCGCGGAGATCCGTAGCCATGCTGTTTCCGGACCGACCGGCTTCGCGCCGGAGCACGTGAAAGAACTGGCTGACCGGATCGGCCGGATCTCCTTCGATGTCGCGCCGTTGACGGAGGCACTGGCCGCGCTCCACCAGCAGGCGCCGTTGGGTGTCGTCCACGGCGACTTCGTGCCGAAGAATCTGGTCACGGACGGCACCCGGTGGACCGCGGTCGACTGGCCGCTCGTGTACCTCGCGCCGCACCTCAGCGACCTCTACACGCTGATCCGCGATGCCGTTGCCCTCGGCCACGACCGTGGACCGATCGTGGCGCAGTACGTCGAGAGCGCCGGAGCCGACCCGTTCCTGGTCGATCGGCAGCTGCTCGTCGGCGGTGCCTGCTTCTGCCTGCGCGCGCTGGACTTCGTGATCGCGGAGGGTCTGCGGACGATCCCCGGTTCCGAGGACTGGATCGATCCGCTGCTGGCCGAGCTCGAAGGTCTCGTGGAGCAGCTCGCGTGAAGCTCCTCGTCCTCGGTGGCACCAAGAACCTCGGCCGCCACGTCGTCGAGGCCGCCCTCCGCGACGGTCACGACGTGACGCTGTTCAATCGCGGGCGTACGAATCCTTCGTTGTTTCCCGCGGTACGCCGGTTGACGGGTGAGCGCGCGGATCCCGGCGTACTCGCAACGGGGGAGTGGGACGGCGTCATCGACATGTCCGGCTTCCTGGTCCACGACGTCCGCCTGAGCGCGTCGCTCCTCCGCGACCGCTGCGCGCACTACACGTACATGTCGTCGATCGCCGTCTACGCGAGCAAGGCCGCCCCGGGCATGACCGAGTCCGCACCATTGCTGGCTTGGCCATCCGGCGCCCCCGAGGACCACTTCACCATGGACCTCTACGGCCCTTCCAAGGTCCGCTGCGAGTCGCTGTTGGCCGGAGTGTTCGGCCCCCGAACCTCCGCCGTACGCTCCGGCTCCGTCGTCGGCCCCTACAACCCCGACTTCGGCAACTGGGGTTAGGCCCTGGCCCATGGTCTGACGATGGAATGCGCCGCCCGCCCCACCCAACCCATCCAATACATCGATGCCCGAGACCTAGCCGCCTTCCTTGTGAAGATCACCGTGAATCGGCTGCCAGGCCCCTTCAACGCCGTAAGCCCGACCAACACCATGTCGGACCTCGCCGCAGCTTGGCGCTCCGCCGTACCCAACCCACCCGCCATGAACTGGTCCCCCGAGGAAGACCGCTTCCACCTCCCCCACAACGGCACCAACGACGGCACCTTCCAACTGGACAACACCCGAGCCCTAGCAGCCGGCCTGCACTTACGTGGGGACCAAGAAATCGCCCGCGACTACGTGTCCTGGGTCCAGGATGGGAACACTCCACCGCCTCCGCCGCACTGATACGTAGCATTGCGGCCGTGATGATCGAGATAGGTGGAGGGCCGGGTGGGGCGACCAGCCCGCGGGCTGGGTTCAGTGGTGTTGACGCGATCCGGTTTGCGGGGGCCGGTGGGCGGCAGGAGGGGGTGCTGCCGGGGGTTGATGTTGTGGTGGCGGCCGGGGATCGGTTGCGGTACAAGATCTACCCGGAGCTCGACGAGCAGCTGACGTACGCGGCGACGTACGCGGCGGTCGACCTGGTGTTCACCGATGGGTCCCGGCTGTCTGAGGCCGGGGTCGTGGATCAGTACGAGATGCCGTTCGACGCGGCGGGTCAGGGTGCGGCCAAGATCCTGTACGCCGACCAGTGGAACGATGTGCAGGTCGAACTCTCGGCGGTTGCGGGGAAGACGGTCGAGCAGGTGCTGCTGGTCGTTGATGGGCCGGATTCGGCGTTCCAAGGGTGGATCGACGACCTCGAGATCTCGCAGGCTCCGGCGCGGCTCGACGGGTCGGACTTGGTTGCGTACGTCGACACCCGGCGCGGCACCAACGCCAGCCACGGCTTCTCCCGCGGCAACACGCTCCCGATCACCGCCTGGCCGAACGGGTTCAACTTCCTGACGCCCGTGACGGACGCGTCCACGCACCGGTGGCCGTACGAGTACCACCGGACCAACAACGCCGACAACCGGCCGGAGCTGCAGGGGCTGACGTTCTCCCACCAGCCGAGCCCGTGGATGGGCGATCGCGATCAGCTCACGATCATGCCGGTCGCATCGGCTGACCCGCTGGGGGATCCGGCGGCACGGGCTGTTGCCTTCAGCCACGATGACGAGATCGCCCGGCCGGATCTGTACTCGGTTGCCCTCAGCAACGGCGTACGCGCGGAACTGGCGCCGACCGATCACGGCGCGATCTTCCGGTTCCGGTTCCCCGATGATGCGGCCGGTCGACACCTCGTCTTCGACACGATCGACGAGAG
Organism: Kribbella sp. NPDC026596; assembly: GCF_040638415.1. Taxonomy (NCBI): domain Bacteria; kingdom Bacillati; phylum Actinomycetota; class Actinomycetes; order Propionibacteriales; family Kribbellaceae; genus Kribbella; species Kribbella sp. NPDC026596. The sequence goes on from NZ_JBEZYF010000006.1 coordinate 226,100, forward strand.
CGGCGCGTTCGGGTACGACGGGACCGCGCTGACCGGATGGGTCGAGAACGGTTCGGAGACCGGCCGGACCCGGATGTACTGCTACGGCCTCTTCTCCGAAACCCCGTCCACCTTCGGACCAACCACCGGCGGTCGGGACAACGCCCGGGCGGCGACCTTCGATCGGTCAGAGGTGACCTTGAGGATCGCGACGTCGTTCATCGGCGTCGACCAGGCCCGGCACAACCTGGAGCTCGAGCTCGACGGACGCAGCCTCGAGGACGTCCAGCAGGCCGCCAACGAAGCCTGGAACGAGCGTCTGCAGGTGATCCGTCCCGAGGGCACGACCGAGCCGCAGCTGCGCACGGTCTACGGCAACCTCTACCGCCTCAACCTCTACCCGAACTCCCACTTCGAGAACGCCGGCACCAACGACGACCCCGACCATCGCTACGCCAGCCCGGTGCTGCCGACCGAGGGTACGGCGACTGACCGCGAGACCAACGCGGTCGTCAAGCCGGGGAAGATGTACGTCAACAGCGGCTTCTGGGACACGTATCGGACCGCGTGGCCGGCGTACGCGTTCCTCTACCCGGAGCTGACCGCCGAGCTGGTGGACGGGTTCGTGCAGCAGTACCGCGACGGTGGCTGGATCGCTCGCTGGTCGTCGCCGGGGTACGCGGACTGCATGACCGGGACGAGCTCCGATGTCGCGTTCGCCGATGCGTATCTCAAGGGTGTTCGCTGCCGGACCCGTTGGCGACGTACGACGCTGGTCTGCGCAACGCGACCGTGGCGCCCACCGAGACCGAGGTCGGGCGGAAGGGTGTGGCGACCGGCTTCTTCGCCGGCTATGTGAGTACCGACACCGAGGAAAGCGTGTCGTGGGCGCTCGAGGCGTACCTCAACGACTTCGGTCTCGCGCTGATGGCTTCGCAGTTGGCCGACGATCCCACAGTCTCTGCTGACCGTCGCGCCCAGCTCCGGGAAGAGGCGGAGTACCTGCGTCGTCGCTCGCTGAACTACGTGCTGCTGTTCGACCCGGAGATCAACTTCTTCCAGGGCCGGCGGCCGGACGGGCGGTTCGCGAAGACGCCCGACGAGTTCGACCCGTGTGAGTGGGGCGGCGACTTCACCGAGACCGACGGCTGGAACTTCGCCTTCCACGTCGCCCACGACGGCCGCGGCCTGGCCAACCTGTACGGCGGTCCGCGCGGCCTGGAAGCCAAGCTCGACGAGTTCTTCGCGACGCCGGAACTGGCCGTGAAGAAGGGCACCTACTCGATCGTCATCCACGAGATGCTCGAGGCCCAGGCCGTCCGGATGGGCCAGTTCGGCTTCAGCAACCAGCCGGCGCACCACATCGCGTGGATGTACAACTACGCCGGTACGCCGCACAAGACGCAGGCGATCGTCCGTGAGGTCCTGCAGCGCCTGTACGTCGGCGAGCAGATCGGCCAGGGCTACCCAGGCGACGAGGACAACGGCGAGATGTCGGCGTGGTACCTCTTTGCAGCCTTGGGCATCTACCCACTCCGCGTCGGCGCACCGGAGTACGCAATCGGCTCACCCCTGTTCTCCCGGACGGTGGTCACCCCTCTCGGCGGCGCCCCGATCGTGATCACTGCCTCTCGTCACGAGCACCCGTACGTGCAGGAGGTCAGGGCCGACGGCAAGCAGTTGCCGACAGCATCCATCACCGACGCCGACCTGCGCGCGGCCGGCCAGCTCGACTTCGTCCTCGGCCCGGAACCGTCCGACTGGGGAACCCTGTCTTCCCCACCGGCGCTCACGGTTGACGACGAGGTCCCGGCCCCGTTGGTCGACCTGGTCCCACGCCAGGACCACCCCCTGTTCGACGACGACTCGTCAACCGAAACCCACTTCGACACGGAGACGCCGACCATCACCTGGTCCCTGTCGGAACCGGGCACGGCCGCCTTCTACACCCTGACGTCCGGCTCATCCGAAGGCGACCCAACCTCCTGGCGCCTAGAGGCCTCCACCGACGGCACAACCTGGTCCGTCCTGGACGACCGCGCTTATCAGTCGTTCACGTGGCGCCGCCAGACCCGCCCCTTCACGATCGCAACACCGGGCGCGTACGCCCACTACCGCTTGGTGATCACAGCCTCGACGTCTGACCTCAGCCTCAGCCAAATCGAGCTCCTCACCTGACCAAGTAGGCGTCACGACAACTGCGGTCGGTGGCGGACGGTGTCGACCGTCCGCCCCGACCGCCTTGTGTTCGGCACGGCGGACTGGCGACGGTGGGCCGGAGTCAGCGCCAGGTTTCGGCGAGCAGGTCCGCGAGGGCTCGGCCTTGGTCGTAGCCTCCCCGCGCGGCTTGCCGACGCGTTGACAGATCCATCGCATTGGCGTTGAACACATCGCCGGCGCCGCCATCCGGAAAGACGGTTTCGACCCTGCTGCCCCCTGCGCGTAGTTCGTCGACCTGGGTCGCGAGGTCCATGCCCCACTCCAGCGGCATCCGCGTCCTGCCGCTGAACGGTGACAGCACCAGCACCCGCCCGTACCCATCCGCCAGGTCGGCGTTCTCGCTGCGTCGGTAGCCGCCATTGATGTATCGGTTCTGGCCGATGCGGTAGGGAGGGACGGGACCGAAACCGTTGCTGGTGCTGGCGGCGACGGCGTCCACCAGCTCGATTCCGCTGTGGCGGTCGAACACGACCGGTTCCCCGGTCTGCGCATCGACAGCCGTGATGAGCACACGCTGTTGCGGCCAGTGCCGGCTGGGAAGCCGAGCCGCGACGATGTCGCGCCAGCGCGTCTGGTCGGAGCCGTCGGAAGCATCCATTTCGAGCGCGGCGGCGCCCATCCTGCGGCGCATGTCGGACGCATCCTGAGCAGAGCCGATGATTCCGTTCGACCACTCCAGATAGGTCTGCGAGAGACCTACGGCGCGTCCGCTGGCCGATCCGGCGTCGCTGGGCTGTGGCCGAGGCACCTCGGCGAGGATGGCCGCATACAGTTCGGCCGGCTGTGTCCCGCTGGTGATCTGGGCAGCCACCGTCGATCCTGCCGACGTACCGATGATGAGATCGGCCTCGGTGACATCGACCCCGGCAGCGGACAGGCCGGCGATGAGACCGAGCTCCCAAGCATTGCCTGCCGCTCCGCCGCCGGCGAGAACCAAGGCTCGCTTATTCGGGTTGGCCGCCTGTCGTGTGGCGTCGGCCTGCTGATCGGGCATCGGCCAATTCCCGTGCCGTGGTGTTCGCGGCACCGCGATGCCATCGGAAGTGGTGGTCGTCGAGCTGATGCGCGGAGCCGAAGAAGAAGGTGTTGTGTTCATGGGAGTCGCCTTTCGCGAGTTGCCTGTCGGGCGCTCCCAGTTGCGACTACCTCAGTCGCGCGATCGTGCACTGCGGGGGAGCACCCACTGCGGACACTGCGTACATGGGTCTCACCTCCCGCCGATAGATCACGATCGCCGAAATGCTAGCAGCCCGCCGACCCGGTAGGCGCCAACTAAGCCAGATCCACACCCGTGCACGATTCCAGGGGTTGCCCCCTCAGGTGGAGGGTTGCCCACTGAGAATCTCAGGGGGCAACCCTCCAACTGAGGGGTTGTCCCCCCAGC